>CAYQCZ010000410.1:0-3985 GCA_964415955.1 uncultured Verrucomicrobiota bacterium
CCTGCCGCCGGACTTCGGCAGCACCGACTTGATGACCTTGTTGATGCAGAACTTCTCGATCTCGGAGTGTTCGACGTCTTCCGTGTGCTGCGTGGAGATGACGACATTTGTGATGCGCGTGGGCTTGCCGTCCACGTATTCCACGGACACCTGGGACTTGGCATCCGGCCGGAGCCACTTCGCCTTGCCGCTCTTGCGAATCTCCGTGAGTTTCCGCCCCAGGCGATGGGCGAACATGATCGGCGCCGGCATGAGTTCGGGCGTTTCGTTGCAGGCGTAACCGAACATGATGCCCTGGTCGCCGGCACCCTGTTCCGCAGTCTTCTTGCCCTTCGCCTTCTTGGCGTCCACGCCCTGGGCGATGTCCTGGCTCTGGCGGGTGAGGTAGTTGTTGATGAACACCTTGTCGGCGTGGAAGACATCGTCGTCATTCACGTAGCCGATGCCGCGGATGGCGGCGCGGATGACGTTGTTGTAGTCGAACTTCGCGCCGGTGGTGATTTCACCGCCGACGACGACCACGTTGCTTTTCACAAACGTCTCGCAGGCCACACGGCTGCGCCTGTCCTGCGAGAGGCAGGCGTCCAGAATCGCGTCTGAAATCGTGTCACAAACCTTGTCCGGATGGCCTTCGCCGACGGATTCAGATGAAAAAATGTAGGAGTCGCTCATTCAATTAAGTTTCAACGGTCGTTGATGTTTACAGTTACATATTGACGTATCAGGATGCGAAGATATATCCATTGGCCAAGGCGTCAATCTGGAATTTTGAAAAAGTCCGAGGCGCAACCACGAATGAACACGAATCAACACGAATGCTGCTCCGAAGCAGACGCCTCGTTCGAACGAACGTGCTTCAGCTTGCGGGCAGTTTATCCGTCGCCATTTGTCTTCATTGGTGTCCATTCGTGGTTTTGATCCTTGCTGCGCCATGTCCCAAACGCTTCGCAACCTCCGAGCTCTTGCTGACCCAACCCGCCTGCGGTTGATCGCCCTGCTTGAGCGCGACGAGCTGTCCGTAAACGAACTCCAGGACATCACCAAGCTGGGGCAGTCGCGCATCTCCACGCACCTTGGTTTGCTTCAGGAAGCAGGGCTGGTGCAATCGCGGCGCGATGGCAAACGCGCCTTCTACAAGTGGAGTAACAGTCTGGACGACGGTGACAAGCAGTTCGTCCAACTGGCCGTGCGAGGAGCGGTGGAACTGCCCGAATGGAGCGCCGACGAGGCGAACTTGAAGCGGATTCTCGCGCGGCGCGAGGACCAGCAGCAGGTGTATTTCAACCAGGTGGCCGGGCGGTTTGACCGCAGCTACGGGCCCGGCCGAAGCTGGCAGGCCTTCGGGCATTTGCTGCTGCGGATTCTGCCGCCGCTGGAAGTGGCCGACCTTGGTTCCGGCGAGGGCCTGCTCAGCGAACTGCTGGCGCGCCGGTGCAAGCGGGTGATCGCCGTGGACAACTCCGAGAAGATGGTGACCTTCGGTGCGAAGAAGGCGAAGAAGAACGGGCTGAAGAATCTCGAGTTCCGGCTGGGCGACATTGAATCGCCGCCCATTGATTCGCAAAGCGTGGATCTGGTCGTGCTCAGCCAGGCATTGCATCACGCAGTTGAACCTGCACGTGCGATCGCAGAGGGCCATCGTATTTTGCGCAAGGGCGGGCAGGTGATGATTCTCGACCTGCTGCGGCACAACTTCAAACAGGCGCACGACCTGTATGGCGACCGATGGCTGGGTTTCACCGAAGCCGAACTGCATCAATGGCTGGAAAAGGCCGGCTTCAAGGAAATCGAAATCAACGTCGTGGCCCAGGAGGATCAGCCACCGCAGTTCCAGACCATACTGGTCAGTGCATCGAAATAGTCCGGGGAGCATCGGCGCAGCCGTGCCGGTGGCATGTCTGATTCTGAAGGGAGCGCGCCCGCCCACGGACAGTGGCTCGCGTCACACGGGCCACATCCTGAAACTCTAATTGAGCGTCATTGAACCCGCACCAGCCCGGTGCTAGCCTGCATCCCATGACCGTGATGACACCAGTCGAAGCACCCGCCACTGAAAGGACTGGCGTGCGCCAACACATTCCACCTGCGCGGCTCGACGCGCTTTCCCGAGACATCCTTGCACTCAAGAAGAAGCTCAACGCGGTGATTCTCGCGCACAATTACCAAGTGCCGGAAATCCAGGACGTGGCGGATTACGTGGGCGACTCGCTCGGGCTGTCGCAGCAGGCGGAGAAGACCAGCGCGGACGTCATCGTGTTCTGCGGCGTGCATTTCATGGCTGAGACCGCGAAGATTCTGAATCCGAACAAGGTCGTGATCTTGCCGGACAAGGACGCCGGGTGTTCGCTCGAAGCCAGTTGTCCCGGCGACAAGTTGCGCGCCCTTCAGGCGACCAATCCGAACTTCTGGACCATCGCCTACATCAACTGTTCTGCCGAGGTGAAGGCGCTCAGCGACGTCATCTGCACCAGCGGCAACGCCAAACGCATCGTCGAGGCCGCGCCCAAGGACAAGGACTTGCTGTTCGTTCCGGACGAAAACCTCGGCTCGTGGGTGATGGAACAGACCGGCCGACCCATGACGCTTTGGAAGGGCAACTGTTACGTGCACGTCGAGTGGACGCACGCCGCCATTACGCGCGTCCGGCAGAAGCATCCCGATGCGCCGCTGGTGGCTCACCCGGAATGCACGAAAGCCGTCCGCATGCTGGCCGATGAGGTGTGCTCGACGGAAAAGATGGTGGACTACTGCAAACGCAGCCCCTCGAAGGCGATCATCATCGCGACGGAGGCGGGCATGCTGCACCGGCTCAAGAAGGAATGCCCGGACAAGGAGTTCATCCCGGCGCCCACGGAGAAGTGCGCCTGCAACGAGTGCGAGTTCATGAAGATGAACACGCTGGAGAAACTCCACGACTGCATGGAGCGCCTCAGTCCGCAGGTGGAACTGCCCGAGGACATCCGCGTCCGCGCCAAGCTGCCCATCGAGCGCATGCTGGAGATCTCTGCTAGGCCCATTGAGAATGCCGGGTGATTTTGCTCGTCAGGCTGACCTCTGCTCTTATTCAGATTGACACTCCTTGAGCGTATTTGGTGCATTTAGCCATGCAAAACACCCCGGTTTCTCCAACCGTTTCCACTCGTCGTGATTTCATCAAAAGCACCGGGCAGATCGCTGCTGCTGGCGCACTCGCTGGCGTTGCCCTGCCGCACGTGCATGCGCAGGGTAGTGATCAAATCCAGATCGCGTTGATCGGCTGCGGTGGCCGTGGCACCGGTGCCGTGCGCAATGCGCTGATGCAAAGTGGACCGCCCAAGCTTGTTGCCATGGCGGACGTGTTCGAGCACAAGCTCACAAGCAGCTACGATTCTTTGAAAAAGGCGTTCAATGACCAGGTGGACGTGCCCGAGGACCGCAAGTTCCTGGGGTTCGACGCCTACAAGAACGCCATGGACTGCCTCAAGCCCGGTGACGTGGCCATCTTTACCACGCCGCTGGCTTTCCGCTGGGTCAACTTCCAATACGCCATCCAGAAGAAGCTGAACGTCTTCATGGAGAAACCCCTGACGGCGGATGGTCCCACGTCACGGCGCATGTTGAAGCTGGCCGAAGAGGCGTCTGCGAAGAATCTCAAGGTGGGTGTGGGGCTCATGTCCCGTCACAGCCGGGCGATGCAGGAGTTGCAGAAGCGCATTCAGGACGGCGAGATCGGCGACATCACACTGATGCGCGGTTACCGCATGCAGGGACCCATAGGTTCCGCCTACTCGGAGAAATGGCCCGGCAACCCGAGCGAGTTGATGTGGCAGATTTCACGTTTCCACAGCTTCCTCTGGTTGAGTGGCGGTGCGTTCAGTGACTTCTACATTCATCACGTCGATCACCTCTGCATGTTGAAGAACGCATGGCCGGTCAAGGCGCAGGGCATTGGCGGACGTCATTACAAGACGAACCCGGACGGCGTGCCCTATGTGGATCAAAACTT
>CAYQCZ010000410.1:3995-4442 GCA_964415955.1 uncultured Verrucomicrobiota bacterium
ATTCGGTGGAATACACGTTCGAGGATGGCACCAAGATGTATATGGACGGGCGTGGCATGATCGGTGCGCATCCCATCTATTCCAGCTACGTGCATGGCACCAAAGGAAGCGCGATTGCATCGAAGGCGGGGGATTGCGGACTGCCATCGAGCACCTATCGCACACAGCAGCCCACCCGCAGCGGTTTGATCTGGACCTCGGAAGTGCCCGAAGGCGAGCGCGATCCCTATTTCAACGAATGGAAGGCGTTGATCGAGGCCATCCGCGAGGACAAGCCCTACAACGAAGTGCCGCGTGGTGTGATGGCCAGCGTGGCAACATCGCTGGGCCGCATGGCGGCACACACGGCGCAGGAAATCACCTTCGATGAATTCTTGAACAGCGAGTTTGAATACGCGCCCAACGTGGACAAGCTTACCATGGACAGTCCATCACCGCTGCCTGCGG
>CAYQCZ010000411.1:0-4168 GCA_964415955.1 uncultured Verrucomicrobiota bacterium
ATCCTCTTTTATACCGGGCTCATCCACAAGATTGGCGACGTGGACGATGGCAACACGGTGACTGACTGGATGGAGCAGGAGAAAGAGCGTGGCATCACCATCACTTCAGCGGCGGTGACCTGTTTCTGGAAGCAGAAGGAGGAGCCGCTCGAAAAGCTTTTCGCCGGGATTGAACATCGCATCAACATCATCGACACCCCAGGACATGTGGATTTCACAGCCGAGGTGGAGCGCTCCATGCGTGTGCTGGACGGTGCGGTGGCGGTCTTCTGCGGAGTGGCCGGTGTGCAGCCGCAATCTGAAACCGTCTGGCGCCAGGCCACCAAATACAAGGTTCCGCGCATCGCCTTTGTCAACAAGATGGACCGCACCGGTGCCAACTTTGAGAACGCCCTGGCCGACATGCGCAAGAAGCTCAATGCTTATGCATTCCCGATCTTTCTGCCCATCGGAGCTGAAGACAAGTTTGAGGGTGTTGTCGATGTGATCAGCCAGAAAGCCATCTCCTGGGGTCCTGACGAGGTGGTCAACGAGGGGCTTCGTTATGAGCTGACGGATGTTCCTGCGCACCTTCAGGAAAAGGCGAAGGCGGCGCTGGCCGATTTGATTGATGCGGTTTCCAACAAGGACGATGAGGTTGCCGAGCTGGTCCTCGAAGACAAACCTGTTCCGGCTGACGTTCTCAAGAAGGCGATCCGGCGCCTGACCTGCAAGCTGGAGTTTGTTCCCGTCCTGTGCGGCAGTGCTTTCAAGAAAAAGTGTGTTCAACCCCTGGTCGATGCAGTCATTGATTATCTGCCATCACCGCTGGACATTCCTGCGGCACATGGTCATGAGCCGGGAACCGAGAACGAGGTGGTCGTCGAGACGGACGACAACAAGAAATTCTGCTCCCTTGCATTCAAGCTTTGGACGGACCCTTACGCCGGCAAGCTTGTGTTCTTCCGCGTTTACAGCGGTCATCTGAAGAAGGGGGACACCATTTACAATCCCCGCACGCGCAAGCGTGAGCGTGTCAGCCGCCTGATGGTGATTCAGGGCGGGGAACGAAAGGATATCGACCAGGTTTATTCGGGTGACATTGCAGCCTTGGTTGGCTTGCGCAACATCACCACGGGAGACACCCTTTGTGACGAGGATTACGATGTCATGCTGGAGCCTCCGACCTTCCCGGAACCGGTCATCAGCATGGCGGTCGAGCCCAAGACCAAGGCGGACCGGGACAAGATGTCAGAGGGGCTTCAGCGTTTGTCCGAGGAAGATCCGACATTCCGCTGTTTCACGAACGAGGAAACCGGCCAGTTGATCATTGCCGGCATGGGTGAGCTTCACCTTGAGATCATCATCGACCGGCTGCGCCGCGAATTCAAGGTCGAGGCCAATGTTGGCGCGCCCCAGATCGCCTACCGGGAAACGATCACCCAGCCAGCCGATGGGGAGGGCAAATTCATCCGGCAATCTGGTGGCCGCGGCCAGTATGGCCATGCGTGCATCAAGATCGAACCCAACGAGAAGGGCAAGGGCGTCGAGATCGAAAACAAAATCGTCGGGGGTGCCATTCCCAAGGAATACATACCGGCGGTCATCGACGGGGTTCAGGAAGCCGTCAAGAGCGGCGTCTATGCGGGCTATGAAATGATCGACCTGAAATGCCAGATCGTGGACGGCACCTTCCATGAGGTTGATTCCAATGAACTCGCGTTCAAGATGGCGGGCATTTTCGCCCTCAAGGACGCGGTCAAGAGGGCGGGTCCGGTCATTCTGGAGCCGATCATGAAGGTTGAGGTCACCACGCCCGATGAATATCAGGGTGATCTCCTCGGGGACATCAACCGCCGCCGTGGTGTGATTCAGGGTGTGGATGCCAAGGCGGGCCAGACCATTCTGGGTGCACACGTTCCCCTGGCTGAAATGTTTGGATATGCGACGGCCATCCGATCGCTGTCCAAGGGACGCGCCAGTTACTCCATGGAGCCGCTCACTTTCGAGCAGGTTCCATCACAAATAGCTCAACAAATTCTGGACACGGCCGCCAAGCGGCCTGCAGCGCGCAGTTAACTTATCATCGTTCTTTGTATGGCTGGACAACGTATTCGCATTCGACTCAAGGCCTTCGACCACCGCGTGGTCGATCAATCGGCGCGTGAGATTGTAGAGACGGTCAAGCGCACCGGTGCATTGATTGCGGGGCCCATTCCGCTGCCCACGCGCATCGAGCGTTTCACCGTTCAACGCTCCCCGCATGTGGACAAGAAATCGCAGGAAACTTTCGAGCAGCGCACTCACAAGCGTCTCCTCGACATCATCGAACCGACGGCCAAGACCGTGGATGAGCTGAAGAAGCTCAACCTGCCGGCGGGCGTTGACATCACCATTAAGATTTAGACCTATGCTAGGCTTGCTCGGAAAAAAACTTGGGATGACCCGCGTCTATGACGCCAGTGGTCAGGCTGTGGCTGTGACCGTTGTTCAGGCTGGTCCCAACCGCGTTGTGCAATGCAAGACGGTCGAATCTGACGGCTACAATGCTGTGCAGCTCGGCTTTGATGATCAAAAGGAGCAGCGCCTGACCAAGGGATTGGCGGGACACCTCAAGAAGCACAACACCAATCCTGTGAAACGCCTCCGCGAGTTCAGGGATTTTCCCTTGGAGGTGAAATCCGGCGATGTCATCGGAGCAAGTGTGTTCAACGCGGGCGATTTTGTGGATGCCATCGGTGTCACCAAGGGCCGCGGTTTTGAAGGTGTCATGAAGCGCCACAATTTTCGAGGTGGTGATGCCTCGCACGGCTGCAAGGGCTGGAAGCGCCGTCCGGGTGCCATCGGTCAGCGTCTGTTTCCGGGAACGGTCCGGCGCGGGCTGCGGATGCCCGGGCACATGGGCCAGGTGCGCCGCACGACGCAAAACCTGAAAGTTGTCAAAGTGCTTGGTGAGGAAAACATCCTGCTGATCAGCGGGGCGATTCCCGGGGCTGAAGGTGATTACGTGATCATCCGCCTAGCCAAGAAGAAGCTGGCCAAGGCCGCATCCAAGGGCAAGTAACGCAAAGACATGGCCATGAAACTCTCTGTAACCGACATCAAAGGCAACAAGATCGGCGACTTGGACATCAAGTTTGACCTGATTGAAAATGGCAAGGGAACGCAGGCCGTCCACGAGACGGTGACTGCCTATCGTGCAGCGCAGCGCAGCGGCACAGCGTGCACCAAGACCGCAGGTGAGGTGGCGGGAACCAACAAGAAGCCATGGCGGCAGAAGGGCACGGGACGTGCGCGAGCAGGCTCCTTCCAAAGCCCTCTGTGGGTGGGTGGTGGCGTTGTTTTTGGACCCAAACCTCGCGATTTCAGAAAGAAAGTCGGCAAGACCACCAAGAAGCTCGCTCTGCGCAAGGCGCTCAGCGCGCGGATTGCATCCAGCGAGGTTTCGGTGGTTGATTCATTCACCGTGGAAAAACCCAGGACCAAGGATTTTCTCCAGGCATTGGGTTCCCTCAAAATTGACGGCACGGTGCTGATAGTGACCAGCAGCTCCGATTCCAAGCTGCTGCTGGCCTCTCGCAATGTGCCGGGCGTGGAAATCACCACCGGCGACAACCTCAATGTTTATCAGGTGGTGCGTTACGACCACCTGTTGTTCACCCGGGATGCTTTCGACCGTGTCGGCGAAAGGCTTTCGAGCTAATTGACCATGAATTCATTTGAGATCATCAAAAGTGTGCGATTGACGGAGAAGGCCACGCTTCTCAGTTCAAAGCCCAAACCCCGTCCGGGCCAGAAGCTCGCCAAGGGGGCTGCGCCTGAAACCGAGCCCATGAACCGGTATTCGCTGGTGGTGGACGCGCGGGCTTCCAAGGTGGCCATCCGCCACGCTGTTGAGGAGCTTTTCAAGGTCAAGGTGCTCAAGGTGAACACTCTGAATTGCCGTGGCAAGGAACGCCGCAAACGGACGGCCCATGCGGGCAAGACGCCGGATTGGAAAAAGGCGGTCGTCACGCTCAAACAGGGTGACCGAATCAACCTCACGTAAAGCGTATGTCAGTCAAAACGTTCAGACCCTACACGCCATCAAGGCGGTTCACCACGATTGCCAGCTTTGACGAGATCACGAAGTCGAAGCCCGAGAAGAGCCTTGTTGTCATCCGCAAGAAGACTGGCGGAAGAAACGCCT
>CAYQCZ010000411.1:4178-4441 GCA_964415955.1 uncultured Verrucomicrobiota bacterium
GGCGGCGGGCACAAGCAGAAAATCCGCCTGGTGGATTTCAAGCGCAACAAGCCGGGCATCGAAGCTTCCGTGGTGGGCATTGAGTATGATCCGATTCGCTCAGCGCGTCTGGCCCTTCTGGAATACAAGGATGGTGAGAAGCGTTATATTCTGGCTCCAAACGGGCTTCAGGTAGGTGCCAGGTTGATGTCCGGGCCCGAGGCTGCACCGGAAGTTGGCAATGCGCTGCCGCTCAGCAAAATCCCACCCGGCATGATGGTCCA
>CAYQCZ010000412.1:0-4428 GCA_964415955.1 uncultured Verrucomicrobiota bacterium
AGAGCGGCTTCCTGAAGCGGGTTGGCGTAGGTCACCCGGCTCTCGAAGCTCAATTCCAGTCGTGCCCACTGACCAACCGTTTGCGAACGGGTCCGCGTGGTCGTGCAGCCGGAAAGGATGAGCATCCATGCCGCGACAACAACCAGCCATGCCTGCATTGGAACAAACCTTCTTTTCATGAAACAAACGCAACTCATTTCCCGACGCGACCCCGAAAGCTTCACACCGAATTCCGATGGATCACGGTCATTTCTTCTTCTTTGCCTTAACTTCGGGCTGCGCTGACGGTTTGAAATCATCAATGGTCGGCCTGCCTTTCAACCAGCCCAGGTCAGCCAGGAAGAGGTCCATTTCCCGCACCGTCTGCTTGAAGTGTGATCCATCGCCCCGTCCGAAGTTGAAGAACCCATGCTGCTGGCCGTCGTAACCCTTGAGCACGCTCTTGTTGCCCGCCTTGTTCATGGCTTCATCAAAAGCCTCGGCCGTCCAATAGGGCACCGTGGTATCGCCCTTGCCATGGAAAGTGATTGTGGGCGGCGCACCCTTGCGAACCTGATGATAGGGCGAAAGCTCGGTGGGCTCCACGCCCATGCGCTCCTTCAATCCATCCCGCAGTTCAGCAGTCAACTCCTTGCGTCCATCGACCGGACCCAGCACCAGCGCAGGATTGAACAGCACGAGGGCATCCGGCCGGCTGCTGACCCTGGCATCCTCGCCCGGCTCATCCTTGCCACTGATCACTCCCAGGCAGGCCGCGACATGGCCACCGGCCGATCCACCACCCGCCGCGATCCGTTCAGGGTCAATGCCCAGCCTTTCCGCGTTCGAGCGCACCCAGCGGATGGCGGACTTGCCGTCCTGCACACAGGCAATTGCCTTGGTGGCATGACGGCTGGACACCCTGTAATCCGCCGTCATCGCCACCATGCCGCGCGAGGCCAGATAACGGCAGTGCTGTTCAAATTGTCCGGGCGTGCCGCTGCGCCAGCCACCGCCAAAGAAGAAAACGATGGCAGGACGCTTGTCCGTCTTCTTGTGTCCTTCAGGCTCGAAGATGTGGATGTTCAGTTTGACATCCCCGAGCTTTTTGTAGGTCTCCACACGCGCG
Source organism: uncultured Verrucomicrobiota bacterium (assembly GCA_964415955.1). Taxonomy (GTDB): domain Bacteria; phylum Verrucomicrobiota; class Verrucomicrobiia; order Limisphaerales; family CAYQCZ01; genus CAYQCZ01. Next base: position 1,109 of record CAYQCZ010000412.1, read on the forward strand.
CCGTCGAATTTCAAATCATCGAGGGGAGGCGCGAGTTTCTCCTGGGCCGCAAGGCTGCAAACAGCCATCGTTCCAACAAAGAGTGAGAGGCCATGGGCATGGAGCGCGGTTGGTTTCATGCGTGTCAAATTATCAAAGGAATCCAGCCGATGAAAACAGGAGTTTCCAGCCTTGTGTGTGATGGGGCAATCGGAGGTTGCAGGAAAGTCCCAGCAGGATTCCAGTCGAGGTGGGGCGAAACTCCGTTGAGCCCTGATCAAATCACAAGGAGATGTTTGTATAACTACAGGCGGAAATCTGCTGATGGAAAGAAGCAATCCATCGTTTATCCGCCTTTGTGACCGCCCTGTTTCACCGGAAAAGTCAGGGCTCGACTGAGTCTCGCCCCACCAGTCTTCATGATCCAATGCCTTTATCATGGAAAGTCATCACTCAGCTTGGAACAAACGTGGCAGGCAGGGTCACGCACGAGCTTCAGCCGACGAAATTCCATCGTGCCCAGGTCCATCGCCAGCTTCCAGCCCGCCAGCGTTTCGCCCATGCCGGTGAGCAGTTTCACCACTTCAACAGCACCAATGCAACCAGCCGTGCCCGACACTGCGCCCAGCACGGGGAACTGCCGTTTCCATGTGGGCGGCGGTTGGGGGACGATGCACCGCAAACACGGTGTCTTTCCGGGAATGATCGTTGTGACATACGCTTCGAGTGCGAACATGGCGCATTCCACCATGGGTTTGCCCGCCTGCACGGCGGCCTTGTTGAGCGCGTAACGCTCCTCGAAGAGGGGCGCGGCATCCACCACCACATCCGCCTGCGCCACCAGGGAGGCGGCGTTGGACTCGGATGGATTTTCGGCCACGGCGACAATTTCGATGCGTGGATTCAACTGTTTGAGCCGGTCCACGATGGTTTCAATGCGCGGCTCGCCAATGCGATCATGACGTTGCAGCAACTGACGGTTCAGGTCGGATGGCTTCAACTGCCCGGCGTGCGCCAGCACGAGTTTCCCAACACCGGCTGCGGCCAGTTGATAGGCCACCACCCCGCCAAGCCCGCCCACGCGGGACACCAGCACAGATGCGCCCTTGAGCTTGCGCTGGCCATCCTCGCCAAAGTCCGGCAGCCACATCTGCCATTCATAAATGGCGCGCTCTTCAGGTGTCAGTTCGGGCAGGGCCATGTGATTTCAAAACCAATCAGTGATTCTTCAATGCTCGAACAATGCCGTTGTCCATCCGGAAGCGGACATCGGCCAGAAGTTCGGCCTCGCGCGTGCTGTGGGTCACGTGCAGCACGGTCAACCGATGTTCGCGCTGGGTGCGTTTGAGCAGTTCAATGATCTCGCCACGCTTGTCCTCATCCAGAGCGGACAACGGTTCATCCAGCAGAAGCACGGACGGGCGCGCCGCCAGCGCGCGCCCCAGCGCCACGCGCTGTCGCTCGCCACCAGACAAGCCCGGCGGAAGGCGGTCCAGCAAATGCGTGATGCCCAGTTGTGCGGCCAGTTCCTCGACACGCTTCGCCGTTGCCTCTGACGACTGCTTCCGCACCCGTAACGCAAAGCCGATCTGATCCCGGACCCGGTAGGTGGGAAACATGGCTCCATCCTGCGGCACATAGCCGATGCCGCGTTCACCGGGAGGAGCATGGGTGACATCCACGTCATTGATATGCACACGACCTGAATGCACAGGTCGCAAGCCGCTGATGATCTCGATCAACGTCGTCTTGCCACACCCCGTGCCTCCCATGAGGACGGCGTAACGCCCCCCGGGCACATCGAACGACAAATCATCGAGGCGGAAGGCCCCGGAAGCACAGGTGATGTTCTCCAGTCGGATCACGGCATCAAACCTGTTCCCCCGCCCATTTCACCGCGACAAGCACAACCATGGCAAAAGCCACCATCAACAAACTGACCGCCACGGCGGCCTCCAGGTTGCCCACGCTCAGTTCCAGCCAGACTGTGGTGGGCAGGACTTCCGTTTTCATGCGCGTGGCGCCGGCAAACACGAGGATTGGACCGAACTCACCCATGCTGCGCGCCCACGCCACGCTGGCCGCGGCAAACATGCCCCGACGGGCCGCCGGCAGCGTCACGAGCCACACCGCCTGACCACGTGTGCAACCCAGGGTCATCGCCACGTCCTCCGGGCGTTGCGACAGATGATCAAACGTCCCGCGCATGGTGCGCACGGCAAATGCCGCACCGATGACAAACTGCGCCAGTATCACGGCATACACCGTGTAGGTAATGCGACCGACAGACTGCAATGCCTGCCCCACGGGTGTTTGGAAAAGGATCAGCAGGCACAATCCCATCACCATGGGCGGAAGCACGATGGGAATATCGAGGGCGGCTTCGACGATGTTTTTGCCGGGAAAACTGGCCCGGGCCATCAAATAACCGGTGGGCACCGCCACCAGCAGGGACAACAGCGCAGTGATGGTGCATGTGATCAGGCTGAGCACAATCGAATGCTGGATTTCCCGTGAACCCAGCGCCTGGATCAAATCTCCGGGCGAGCTGTGGACAGCGGTGGCCGCCAGCATCGAAAGCAGAAACAACAGATACATCCCGGCCACCACCACCAGCCCGGCCCAGAATGATGAAATCCTGCGTTGTGTCATGATTGGCTGGAGCTTCGTCGGTCAGACCGCAAAGTTCAAAGTCCAAAAGCGACGGCATGGCGGTGGCCAAACACCCGCTTGCGATGCCGGAAAGGCAACGCCATAGTCCGCCGGTCGTTCATCAAAACGCAACGTCACTTGAGACTGCTTGTCGCCATCACCGGTGCCAGTGGAGCGCTTTACGCACAGCGCCTGCTGGACAATCTGGACACCACGTCGCACGAGGTGCATGTGATCCTCAGCGGCTACGCCCAGGCGGTGTTTGCCGATGAACTGCCCGGCGGGATCAAGCTGCCGGCCAGCGTCCGCGAGCACGGTCTGCGCAGCATGAACGCGCCTTTTGTCAGCGGGTCCAACGCGTTCGACGCCATGGTCGTGATTCCCTGCACCATGGGCACGATGGGCCGGATCGCGCATGGCGTCAGTGACAACGCGCTCCTGCGCGCCGCCGATGTCATGCTCAAGGAACGCAAGAAGCTCGTGCTGGTGCCCCGGGAGACACCATTGAGCCTCGTCCATGTGAAGAACATGGAACTGCTGCTGCTGGCCGGTGCCACCATCCTCCCGGCCAACCCGGCTTTTTACAATCGACCGGCCACCGTCACTGAAGTGGTGGACACCGTCGTCGCACGTGTGCTGGACCACATCGGGCATCCCCAGACGCTCATGAAACGATGGATGGAGGAACT
>CAYQCZ010000413.1:0-4409 GCA_964415955.1 uncultured Verrucomicrobiota bacterium
GGATTTGAGCGGCCAGAGATGTTCGTGCCAGGGGCCGATGTCGCGTTTCCAGAGGATGGTTCCATTGAAGGCATCACGGGCGATGAGTTTCCACTTGGAGGGAAGAAGGATCGAGATGCGCGAGCCCTCGTCCATGATGTAGAACAGGCGACCACCGGCGCTGACCTGTGCGCTCAGGCTGGACATGCGGTCATGATGACGCGACCAGCGCGGACTGCCCACCCATTGCAATCGATCCGGCGGCGCAACAAGCAAATCCTTGGAGGTGGCGTTGCCTCTGGCATCGTAGAAATAATGCGTCCAGTCATCCATGTCGGAGGGACGGGGCTTCACGGTCTTGGACCACTTGCCGCCCTGCTTCACATAGGCCACGCCGTTGGGCACGAGCGCGCGGAGCACTTCCTCCATGGGCACCTGGCCGGGATCCTCGGCCACGACAAGATTCACCAGGTTTTCTATGTAAGGCAGTGTCCGGCCATTGAAGGTGTCCACGCTCACCGCGCCATACAGGCCGGTTTTCTGGATGGTCGCGCGCGCCCTGCCAACCTTGGCGGGGTCCGTGTCCAGTCCCTGCACCTGGTAACTGTCATGTGCGCGCAAGGCCGCCGTGAGCTGGCCGTCGCCCACGCCGATGTGGACGATGATGCCGCCCTTCACACCTGTGGCATCGAGGATGGCTTTGGCGTCGGACTTTGCATCGGCAAGAGCGGCTTGAGGAAGCCACAAGGACAGGGCGGCCAGATGCAGGCCTTTGATTGGGGTGATGTTGAGGAGGCTCATGGGATTTAGGACGCAAACGGTTCAGGGGACGTTTCGGGCATTTGAACAGGGGGACGGGTTTTGGACAAACCCGAAAACAGACATCCTTTGGGGAGGATTTGCTGCTCTGCTGAACTCATGCTTCTGCAAGCAACGGCAGGATCATTGCCCTTCACCGCCCGCCCATGATCTCGAACAGCTTGAGCGGCGATTCCTGCGCGTCCTGCGCAGAACCAAAGATCTGGTTGTCCAGATCGCGAAAACGTGTGTCCGCTGCGAGACGTGCGGCCAGTGCATCGGGCGATTCCAGAGTGCCACGCGGGACGACGGCCAGACGCGCTCCGGACTGCGCAAAGTCATCCGGACCGGCCTGTTGCCTGTCGCCATGCCAGGGAACACCCAGAAAAAACGCGGTGTAAAGTCCGGCGCGCTGCGGCGAGGCACCCGCCATGACCAGTCCGCTGCCGGCAATGGGGCCGGACACCCCTGCGGCGTCGATCTTCTCCGCCAGGGATTTCGCGTAGCGCGTGGCTTCATGCGGGCTCCCCATCAGCGAGAATCCGGCTCCCACCATTGGATACAGGGCAAATGACGCGACCACTGCAAACAGCGCCAGTCGTCGCGGCCAGGGCATGCGTTCCGACACGTGCCGCGTCAGCGCACATGCCACGCCCAGTGCCGCCACCATCAGCAATGGCATCGTCGCGTAGAAATAACGGCCGTCCACCGGCTGCACATACACCGGCAGGTAAATGCCGCTGAAAAGCAGCAAGGGCACGGGCATCCAGCACCAGCGACGCTGCTTCAGGGATGCGCGCCAGGGTGGCGGCAGGAAACAGCAGCCCAGCAACGAGAGCAGCCCGAGGGAAAACCAGTCCTGCGCCGCCAGGATGCCCGCCACGGTGAATGCGTTGCGCTGGATGAGCCCGATTTGGTGCTGGAAATGCGCGGCAGATTCCAATGGTGACCACCATGGATACTCCATGCGGCTGGGGTCTTCCCACGCCGTCACACGCCCCGACTCCGGCACGTGAAACTCGCGCATCACGGGATGGTATCGGCCGATGTTGTCCGCATTGCCGGGGCCGACGATGGCGTGGTTGATGCGCCCACTGGTGGAAAAGGTGAACCCGCCGTATTTCACGGAAAGAATCCCCACCCATGGCGCGGACAGAAGTGCGAAGGCACCGAGCGTGGTCAGGGTTGCCACTGTGATCTGCCGGCACGCTGCTGTGCGGCTGATGCCATGCATCGCCGCCATCACCACAGTGACAACAAGTGCGAGCGGAAACGCCACCGGCTTGGCGAAATAAGCAAGCGCCCACCAAATGCCAGCGGAGATTTGAACACGGCGACCTGCCAGCCAGTTGTCGGAAAGCAATTCCGCGACCGCCAGCAACATCAACCCGGCCAGCAGCAGGTCCGGTGAAATGACTTCCACGGACCACATCACCGCTGCGAGACCGGCCGTGGTTGTGACCAGCCAACGACAAATACCTTCCAGACCCGCACGACCTGCGAGTGCGTGCGCCCCGGCCATGAACACCAGACCGCTGAGAACCATGGCACTTCGCGCAGCCGCCAGCGGTTCGATGCCCAAGGCCATGGCTGGTGCGATGATCCAGCTCAGCATCGGTCCCCAATAACCGGAGATCATGAGATCGGTGTTCGCACTGGCGTAGTAGCCGGCGATACGCAAGTAGGCGATGGCATCGGTGTTGAACTGCCAGCGGTTGTGAACGGCGGCGATGCCCAGCAGCAAGGCCGCCACGCCAAACACCACGGCCAGGGGCATCCACGGGCGCGAGGGGGTGGCCGCTGTTGCAAGCGCAGCCCTGCCGGTGGATGGACTGGCAGCGGTCGTGGATTCGCGTCGTTTGCGTTTCATGCGGAGTGACGCAGATGTTTATGCAGGAGTCGGGGTGGATGCTCAAGCCGCAGGGCGCAAACACCAAGCACGGATGCATCATTTCATTTCAACGGAGTGCGGCCATCCTTGGGCGCAGCAACACAGCTTTGCATGATGATTGGTGTCATTTGGGGCCGTTTCCTGCACCGCACATCTGCGCCCTGAAAGGGCGCACTCCGAATCACGCCCGTTTGGATGATGGCCAACCGCATCTCAAATCTTGGAAGACCGGCAATGGTCCGGCAGATCACCGGAAGCCCGGAGGCATGCCGCCTCCGCCCATGCGTTTCATCATCTTCTGCAGCTTGCCCATCTTCTTCATCATCTGCTGCATCTGGGCGAACTTGTTGAGGAGGTTGTTGACATCGGTGACGCTCGTGCCGCTGCCCTTGGCGATGCGGATGCGGCGTTTGGCGTTGAGGATTTGCGGGTGGTTGCGCTCCTTCGGCGTCATGGAGCAGATGATGCCTTCCATGCGGCGGAATTCCTTCTGGCCCTTCTCAAGGTCCGCGCCCTTGACCATCTCCGCGCCACCGGGGAGCAGTCCCATGATGTTTTCCAGCGGGCCGAGCTTCTTCATCTGCTGGAGCTGGTCGAGGAAATCCTCCAGCGTGAACTGGCCCTTGCGCATCTTCTCCTCGATCTTGCGCGCGTCGGCTTCATCGATGGCCTCGGCGGCTTTCTCAACGAGTGTCACCACGTCGCCCATGCCGAGGATGCGCGAGGCCATGCGCTCGGGATGAAACGGCTCGAAATCATCCAGCTTCTCACCCACGCCGACGAACTTGATCGGGCGGCCCACGACGGACTTGAAGCTGAGCGCCGCGCCGCCGCGGGCATCGCCATCCAGCTTGGTGAGAATCGCGCCCGTGACATTCAGTGCCTTGTCGAAGTGGGTGGCGACGTTCACCGCCTCCTGGCCGATGGCGGCGTCCAGGACGAGGAGAATCTCCTGGGGCTTCACCAGATCACGGAGGCGGACGAGTTCCTGCACGAGCGGTTCGTCGATCTGCAACCGGCCGGCGGTGTCGAAGACCAGCGTGTTGCAGTTCTGGGCTTTCGCGGCATCAAGTGCTTCACGGGCGATCTTGAGGACGTCTGTTTCGCCGCGCTTGAGGAACACCGGGATGTCGAGCTGTTTGCCCAGGGCTTCGAGCTGGTCCATGGCGGCGGGGCGATACACGTCCGCCGCAACGAGCAATGGCTGGCGTCCGTTCTTGCGGAGCAGGCGGGCGAGCTTGCCGCTGGAGGTGGTTTTGCCCGAGCCATGGAGACCGACCATCATCAGGCACGATGGACTGGAGGAAAGTTCCAGGCCGGCATTCGTCGAGCCCAGCAGGGTGACCAGTTCATCATGGATGATCTTGATGATCTGCTGGCCGGGGTGGACGCTCTGGAGGACCTCCTGACCGAGGGCCTTTTGCTTGACCGACTCGATGAAGTCGCGGGCGACCTTGAAGTTGACGTCGGCGTCCAGCAGCGCCATGCGCACCTCGCGCAGGGATTCGGCGATGTTGTCCTCGCTGATCTTGCCGAGGCCGCGCAGGTCGCGGAACACCTTCTGGAGCTTGCCGGTCAATGAGTCGAACATGGTGGCGGACGGTAGGCGAAGGACTGCGGGTTTGACAAGCGCGGCGGCCTTTGGCCAAATCGCCGCCCCGCTGAAAAGCGGTCCCTGTGGTAGGTTACCCAAGTGGCCAACGGGGGCAGACTGTAAATCTGCTGGCTTACGCCTTCGATG
>CAYQCZ010000414.1:0-4396 GCA_964415955.1 uncultured Verrucomicrobiota bacterium
AATCCTACCGGGAACTGCACCAGTTCCCAACAACGGCTCCAGCCGGGGTGACCTTCTACAGTGGTGGTCTGGGACGATCCTACGTGCCGGATGCGGACACGGCTGCGGACGCGATCGTCGCCCAGGCCAGCCACACGGTGGATTTCCCCAAGGTTGTTCGTGAGGCATACGCGGCGGGCGTTCGGTTGTTTGTGGAGATGGGGCCGGGCAATTCCTGCAGCCGGATGATCGGGAAGATTCTCGATGGACAGCCGCACTTTGCACGTTCCGTCTGTCCCTCGGCGAAGGAACCGTTGCTGGATTTCCTGCGTGTCATTGGCGAGCTGGTTGCACGAGGCGTGCCGGTGAATCTGGATGCGCTTTATCCAGAGGAGTTGTTGGAACGTGCAGGCAAGCCGCTGAAATCGGAAGACAAGGCATTGCCGGTGATACGCATTCCCATTACGGGACCGGCGATTCGTCCGCCAGAACTTCCAAAACCTGTAGCAGCGGACGTGAGTCCGCTCCAATCGCCACCCGCGGAGAGTCAGAGCCGACTCACGTCGGCTGCTACTGGTGGGGGCGCACTGCGCGAGTCCGTCAGCCCGGTTGCAAAGTCACTCGCGGACGACCGCAGCTCATACAAACCGGAGCAACGGCACGAACATACACTTGACCCATTCGAGGCGGAATTGCTGGGTGCCCTGGCCGCATCACAGGCGGCCACGATTCAGGCCCATGAGGCTTACCTGAATTTTTCGCAACACCTGTTCCGCAATTTGTCCGAGAGCGTGGCGGAGCAGTTGAAACTGGTGGGGAAAGCGGAGCACGGTGCTGGTGTTTTTGAATCCCGCGGGAATCGGCCCTTTTCCCTCACCCCCAAAGGGGGCGGGGAAGTCCAGAGTGCGACCCAGGTTTTGCGGTCACTGGAGCAGCCACGCTTTGAACCGCCCGCAGTGCCCCCGCGCGCGTTGAGCCGGGAGCAATGCATGGAGTTTGCCATCGGCAGGATTGGCAATGTGCTGGGAGAAATGTTTGCGGGGATTGACTCGTTCCCGACACGCGTGCGACTGCCCGACGAACCGCTGATGCTGGTGGACCGCATCCTGGAGATTGAAGGCGAGCCCTGCTCGATGACGCACGGACGAGTGGTGACCGAGCACGACATTCATCCGGGCGCGTGGTATCTGGACTGCGGACGCATTCCCACATGCATCGCGGTGGAGGCCGGACAGGCCGATTTGTTCCTCTCCGGCTATCTGGGCATCGATTTCAAAACGCGCGGCCTTTCGATGTATCGCCTGCTTGATGCGCGGGTGTGTTTTCATCGCAGCCTGCCGGGACCGGGCGAGGTGATTCATTACAACATTCACATCGACCATTTCTTCCGGCAGGGCGACACGTGGCTTTTCCGCTTCCATTTTGAATCGACCGTCAATGGCGAGCCCTTGTTGAGCATGACCGAGGGTTGCGCCGGGTTCTTCTCCGAGCGCGAACTGGCTGGCGGGAAAGGTGTGGTGCGCACGGCGCTCCAGCTTCAAAAGCAACCGGGCAAACGTCCCTCCGACTGGGAGGATTTCGTGCCGATGAGCGTTGAGTCCTACAGCGAGCAGCAGTTGGACGCACTCAGGGCTGGCGACTTTGTCACGTGCTTCGGCAGCAAGTTTGCCGGACTGCACTTGAACAAGCCCGTCACGCTTCCCTCCGGAAGGATGAAGCTGGTGCATCGCATTGTGCATCTGGATCCGGCGGGCGGGCGCTTTGGCATCGGTCTGGTGCGCGGCGAAGCGGACATTCATCCGAGCGACTGGTTCCTGACGTGTCATTTTGTGGATGACCGCGTGATGCCCGGCACGCTGATGTATGAATGCTGCCTGCACACGCTGCGTGTGCATCTGCTCCGCATGGGCTGGGTGGTGAATCACGGCGAAGGAATCGCGCTGGAGCCTGTTCCCGGCGTGGTCGGCCAGCTCAAATGCCGCGGGCAGGTGTTGGAGACGACGAAAGTCGTTACCTACGAAATTGAGATCAAGGAGATCGGTTACCGGCCCGAGCCGTATGTGGTTGCGGACGCCCTGATGTATGCGGATGGCAAGCCGATTGTCGAAATCGGCAACATGAGTCTGCGCTACACGGGTGTGACACGGGCGATGTTGCAGGAGACATGGCGCGCGGCGCGGCATGGTGGTGAACGAGGCGAGTCCGTTAAAGGTTCAAAATCTCCCAAACAAGCCCTCTTCGGCCCGCAGCACATTCTCGCCTTCTCCAACGGCAAACCTTCCGAGGGCTTTGGTGAACCGTATCGCATCTTCGACGAGCAACGTCGCATTGCGCGTCTGCCGGGGCCCCCGTATCAGTTTCTGGACCGCATCGTTCACATCTCGGGTTGTGAGGCCTTCAAGATGGTGGCGGGCGGCGTGGTGGAGGCGGAATACGACGTGCCGGTGGATGAATGGTATTTCGCCGCCAACCGCCAGGACGACATGGCCTTCGCCGTGTTGCTGGAGATTGCGCTTCAGCCCTGCGGCTGGCTCTCGGCCTACATCGGCTCGGCGCTGACCAGCGAGGAGGACTTGTCCTACCGCAACCTGGGCGGGTCAGGGACGCAGTTCATTCCCGTGCGACCGGACATCGGCACGCTGACCATCCGCATCAAGAACACCCGCCTGTCGAGTTCCGCAGGCATGATCATTCAATGGTTCGACTTCGAAGTGCACGGTGGTGGACAACTCGTTTACAAGGGTGACACGTATTTCGGCTTCTTCCCCAAGGCCGCGCTGGAAAAGCAGGAAGGCATCAAGGGTGCCCGGCTTTATACGCCGACCGACGCCGAAACTGCACGCGGGCGTTCGCTGCCCTACCCGACCGAAGCGCCCTTCGCGGATGCGCAACTGCGCATGGTCGATGACATCGCGCTGTATGTGCCCGATGGCGGCACGAAAGGGCTGGGCTTCATCCGGGGCACCAAGCGTGTTGTCGCGGACGAGTGGTTTTTCAAGGCGCACTTCCATCAGGACCCGGTGGTGCCGGGGTCGCTCGGGCTGGAATCATTCCTTCAACTGCTGAAATTCGTGGCTGTGGATCGATGGGGACACGCATCCGGGCGGCGATGGGAAGCCGTGGCGATGAACCGCAGGCACGAGTGGGTGTATCGCGGCCAGGTCATTCCGCGCGATCATCTCGTGAGCGTCGAGGCGGTGATCACGGAAGTCGATGAAGCCGGTCGCGCGCTCACCGCCGATGGATTTCTGAGCGTCGATGGCCGTGTGATTTACGCGATGAAAGACTTCACGGTTCGCGAGCAACATGATTGAGTTCGCCCGCATGATGCCGCGTTACAACAAAGTGTTTCTGTCCTCGTTCGGCTACGAACTTGGGCCGGTGGTGGTGACCACGGAGGAACTGGAGGAACGCCTCGCGCCGGTTTATCAGCGATTGAACTTCCAGCCCGGCCAGCTCGAAGCGTGGACGGGCATCGCAGAGCGTCGCTGGTGGGAGCCGGGCACGAAGCTGTCCGCCGGTGCCATTGCCGCCGCGCGCAAGGCGCTCTCCAAGGCGGACATTCCCGCCAGTGAAGTGGGCATGCTGGTGTATGGGGCGGTGTGCCGGGAAAACTTCGAGCCGGCCACGGCCTGTGCCGTTGCGAACGGGATCGGACTGCACGGCGGGGCGTTTGTTTACGACATCAGCAATGCCTGTCTCGGGGTGCTGAACGGCATCGTTGATGTGGCCAACCGCATCGAGCTGGGTCAAATCCGCGCCGGGCTGGTCGTTTCCTGCGAAAGCGCACGGGAGATCAACGAGATTGTTCTGGGCCGGTTGTTGAAGGGCGGCGGGATGCAGGAGTTTTCGCCGCAGCTTGCGACCTTCACCGGAGGCTCCGGAGCCGTGGCGGTGCTGCTGACGGACGGTTCATTTCGCGGCGTGGCCAAGCATCGCCTGCTGGGTGCGGTGTCGGAGACGGCACCGGAGTTTCATGAGCTTTGCCAGTGGGGCATTTCGCCGTCGAACGAGGGTGTGCATGAGCAATACATGTTCACCGATGCGGTGGCGGTGCTGAAAAGCGGCACCGCCTTGGGCGGGCGCACCTGGGAGAAGTTCCTGGCGCACCTGGACTGGAGCGTGCCGCGGATCGACCGCATGATCTGCCATCAGGTGGGCAGCGGCCATCAGGAGGCGTTTCTGAAATTCACCGGCATGCCCCGCGAAAAGGATTACACCACCTACCGGTTCCTCGGGAACATGGGCACGGCCGCGCTGCCGGTGACGGTGGCCATCGCAGAGGAACGCGGTGTTTTGAAGCCCGGCAACAAGCTGGCGCTGCTGGGCATTGGCAGCGGATTGACCTGCCTGATGATGGGGGTGGAGTGGTGAGCTTCCGACGCGAACAGTATCCCTTCATGGGCCGCATGCTGGA
>CAYQCZ010000415.1:0-4337 GCA_964415955.1 uncultured Verrucomicrobiota bacterium
CGTCTGGCTTTGTTGCTCGTCGGTCGCAGCCCCATGAAGGGGATGCTCCCTCCTCGCGCCTCGCCATCCGCACCTTTCCTCGAAAGCAACGCCCCTTGTCATTTTCAGGCAGGCTCTTAGAGCCGAGGCGCAGCTTGCTTGAATCGTGATGCTGTGCACAATCAGCCCCACCAAGCATGAAAGCCGCCATCGCGCAGATCACCTGCACTCCCGGAGACGTTCCATCCAACAGCCTGCTGATTCCGGAATACGCGGCACGCGCCCGCATGGCCGGGTGTGATTTTGTCCTTTTCCCCGAAATGGTGGACACGGGCTATGAGGCCGGGGCCATCCGGCAGCACGCCTCGCCGCGTTCGGGGCTTCCGTTCACCACGGCCAGCAAGGCGGCCGCCCACGAGCGCATTCACATCGCCTGCGGTTTGTCCGAAAGGGAAGGTGACAGGATTTACAACACTTTGGCCGTGTTCAATCCCGACGGCGAACTGGTGGGCAAATACCGCAAGACCCACCTGTTCAATCCGCCCCCCGTGAATGAAGGCTCCTGCATCACGGCGGGGGATTCGCTGGTGATGCTCGACATCGCAGGCTTCAAGTGCGGTCTGATGATCTGCTACGACCTGCGCTTTCCCGAAATGGCCCGGGCTCTGACATTGAAGGGCGCCGAGGTTCTCCTCGTCTCCAGCGCCTGGCCCTTTCCCCGTTCCGAACACTGGCAGGTGCTGCTCAAGGCCAGGGCCATTGAAAACCAGGTGTATGTGATGGGTGCCAACCGCGTGGGCACCGACGGCGGATGCACTTTCTGCGGCTCCAGCGCGATTGTGGATCCCTACGGACTGAACGGCGCCACCGCCGCTCCGGACCGCAGCCAGTTGCTGGTCGCGGAGATCGATCGCGAGACGCTGGACTGGTCACGCAGCAGGCTTCCGGTGCTCAAGGACCGCCGCCCCGAGCTTTATAAGGCCGGTTGAAACCATCAGCCTTGCGACACCGTGGCGCGCATCGAGTTTACCCACATCACCAAGCGCTTTCCCGGTGTGCTGGCGCTCGATGACGTCAGCATCACTGTCGAATCCGGCCATTGCCATGCGTTGATCGGTGAAAACGGCGCAGGCAAAAGCACGCTGGGCAAAATCCTTGCCGGCATCCACATGGCGGACTCCGGCCAGCTTCGGCTGGACGGCAGGGTGGTTCATCCGCGTGACCCGCTGGCGGCGCGTCATCTGGGCATCGCCATGGTGCATCAGGAGCTCGCCTTCTGTCCCAACCTCAGCGTTGCGGAAAATCTCTGCCTCGGATCGCTGCCGTCGCGCCTCGGATGGCTGGACCGTCAAACCATGCGTTCGCGGGCCAGGGACATGTTGCAGGAAATCGAGGCGGACATCGATGTGGACCGTCCCATCGGCGAACTGTCCACTGGCCTGGAGCAGGTCGTCCAGATCGCCGCGGCGGTGGGCACAGGAGCGCGCGTCATTGTGATGGATGAACCCACCAGCTCCCTGTCCGCCCAGGAGAGCGAACACCTGTTTCATCTCATCGGCCAGCTCAAGCAGCGTGGCATCACCATCATCTACGTGTCCCACCGCATGGAGGAAATCTTCCGCCTGTGCGACACCGTGAGCGTGCTGCGTGACGGCACCCACGTGATCACGGAAGGCATTGGCGAAAGCAACCCGGACCGGTTGATCCATCAGATGGTCGGGCGCGAGGTGGTGTTTCAGACGCCCGAACATCTGGCGCGCGATCCCGGCCATGAGGTTCTTCGCGTGGATGCCCTTTCGTCCCCCGGTCGTTTTCGTGATGTGACCTTCACCCTTCGCGCCGGCGAAGTGCTGGGTTTCGCCGGCCTGATCGGGGCCGGCCGCAGTGAAATCGCACAGGCGATCTTCGGGCTCGATCCGGAAGCGGCAGGAACTGTGATGGTGCATGGGAGGGTATTGCGACTTGCGGACGTGGATGCCGCGTTGAACGCGGGTGTCGGGTTGCTGCCGGAGGACCGCAAGCGCCTCGGGCTGGTGCTTTCCATGAACTGCCGCGAGAACACATCGCTCGCCGCGCTGCCCAGGCTGACGCGGATGGGTTTTGTCAGGCGTGTAGAGGAGGAATCCATGGCCCGGAATTATGCGGACCGGCTGCGTGTGAAAACACCGGACATGGAAAGCCCCATTGCGGGCCTCAGCGGCGGCAACCAGCAAAAGATCGCCCTCGCCAAATGGCTGGCGCGCGAATGCGATGTGCTGATCGTGGACGAACCGACGCGCGGGGTGGATGTTGGTGCGAAGGCCGAGATCCACCGGTTGCTTGATGAACTGGCCTGCCAGGGCATGGCCATCCTGCTGATCTCCTCCGAACTGCCCGAGTTGATGAATCTTTCACGCCGCATCATCGTCATGCGCGAAGGTGCCGTGGCCGGGGAGTTGTCCCGCGAACAGTTCGACCAGCGTGCCCTGATGCGCATGATGGCGGGAGTGGAGCACCCCGGTCCACCGGCTGTGGCGGGGGCTTGAAGTTCCACCCCGCTTGCGTTTGGCAGGTGCGTAAAGGATACTGGCGCCCGTGAATGCGACCGTGACCCAGATCACCGACGGCTTGATCGCCTCCTATGCCCGCGTGGGCGGCATCAACCATCTGGACGGCACCAATCTCCCCTCCAAGACCGCCATTGTCTCGATCACCGTGGATCTGCTCCGCCTGCTGTTCCCCGGGTTCTTCGATGAACAGACCATCCATTCCTCCGAGTTGAAGGTCGAGATGACCAACCTGGTGGATTCCGTCGAGGGGCGCCTCGAGGATGAAATCTACAAGAGTCTGCAATACCAGATGCCGGCCGCTCATGCCGGGGGCGACACGCGGGTGATGGCCCATGAAATCGTGACGGATTTCCTCCAGGGACTGCCGCAGTTGCGCAGCATTCTGGCCACGGATGTGGAGGCTGCCTATGCCGGCGACCCGGCCGCCAAAAGCCGCGAGGAGATCATCGTGGCGTATCCCTTCGTGGAAACGATCGCCGTCCAGCGCATGGCGCATCAACTGTATCTGCGGGAGGTGGCCCTGATCCCGCGCATCATGACCGAGTGGGCGCACAGCCGCACCGGCATGGACCTTCATCCCGGCGCAAGGATTGGCTCCCATTTCTTCATCGATCATGGCACCGGCACCGTGGTGGGGGAAACCTGCGTGATCGGGGATCATGTGAAGATTTACCACGGTGTCACGCTGGGTGCGAAATCCACCTCGCGCGTGGAGGAGTTGCGCACGCAGAAACGCCACCCGACCATCGAGGACCATGTCACCGTGTATCCCGGCGCCACCATCCTCGGTGGTGAGACGGTGATCGGCGCGGGCAGCACCATTGGCGGCAATGTTTTCCTTGTCCACAGCGTGCCCCCCAATTCGCTGGTGCTTGCCGAGGAGGTCAACGTGCGGGTGCTGAGCAAGTCCAGCCGCGCGCCCGAGAGGCTGGATTTTCAGATCTGACCCGGGGCGGGCGGATTTCACGCCGCGTCGGATTCGGCGGGTGGCACCACGCGAATCTGCCGGTGATGCCGGCGCAGAAACCCGAGTTGTTCATCCGCAGGCACCGGGGCCATCGTCACGCCCTCGCCCTC
This sequence comes from uncultured Verrucomicrobiota bacterium, assembly GCA_964415955.1. Lineage (GTDB taxonomy): Bacteria > Verrucomicrobiota > Verrucomicrobiia > Limisphaerales > CAYQCZ01 > CAYQCZ01. The sequence continues at coordinate 3,606 of CAYQCZ010000415.1, forward strand.
CTGGATGGATTCGATGGGCGGGTCGGCGTTCAACAATTCGCCGGGTTCAAGCCCGCCTCCGCCGGTCCTGAATTCCTGCAGGATGTAGAGACTCAGCAGTTCATCGGGGTCCGCCTGGATGGCCTCCAGAAAATCCATCAATCCCATGGCCAGTTCCTCCACCTCGCCGGTCTCAGTGTGCAGCTTGATCACCATTCCGGCCCGCAGCAGGAATTGATTGCCCATGAAATCCTGGGCGAAGGGCACGTCCGTTTCCGAGATGGCCCGGTAGAAGAGATGGAAGGCCTCGTCGCTCATCCACGCACGCCGCAGGGAATGCCACTCCGGATCGCGGCTTGCGCCCCGCAGGTGGAACCCCCCGCCGAACTGGACGTAGCCGTTGACCTGCTCGAGCAGCGAGCGCAGTTCCGGCGGCAGCAGGGGGACCAATTCCTGATCATCCACTGCCGGGCCCATGAAGGTGACCTCGATCAAGTCCATATCTGAACGGGTGGTTGCGTTGCGTCATTGTTCGCACGCATGGCTTCGTGGTGCAAGCACGCAGCCAAGTTGGGCATGACTAGCAGCTTTGCCTTGGTTCCAAAATCGGGCGTGGCAGAATCCAGTTTGTCAGTGAGTGGCATGACTGCGAGCTTTGCCTTGGTTCCAAAATCGGGCGTGGCAGAATTACTTTACAGAGAGGCTTGCAAGCGCGGTGCTTTGCCTTGGTTCCAAAATCGGGCGTGGCAGAAT
>CAYQCZ010000416.1:0-4325 GCA_964415955.1 uncultured Verrucomicrobiota bacterium
TGGGGCAAGGGTGCGGTGGACGCCGCAAACTTCAAGGGCATTTTCGGAAGCTGCAGGTCGCAACTTTCGCCTTTGAAGGGCATCGGGGCGACTCTATAAAGCCGCCATGTTACTGCCGAAACTGCTCGCCAATGGTGGCGCGATGATGTGGCTCCTGCTGGCCGCCAGCGCCGCGGCGATTGCAGTCATCATCGAACGCCTCCTGCATTATCATCGCGAGCAGATCAACACTGCGGAGTTCCTGGCCGGCCTGCGCACGGTCATGAAGCGCGACAATGTCGTGGAGGCCATTTCGATATGCGACGCCACCGCCGGCCCCGTGCCGAGGCTGGTCAAGGCCGCCATCCTGAGCCGCGAAAAAGGCCGTGAGGCGGTGCGCGAGACCCTGGAGGAATCGGGTCTTCTGGAGGTGCCCCGGCTGGAGGCCAGGCTCACCCTGCTGGCCACGGTTGCTCAGATTGCGCCGTTGATGGGGTTGTTCGGCACGGTGCTGGGCATGATCGACCTTTTTGGCGTCATGGAACGTGAAGGACTGGCGGCCAGCCCCGAACTGCTCGCGGGCGGCATCTGGAAGGCGCTTGTGTGCACGGCGTTTGGGCTCGGGCTGGCGATCGTGTGTTACGCCGCCTACAACTATCTCGTCAGCCGGGTGAACAGCATCGTGCTGGACATGGAGAAGTCCTCCTCTGAAATCCTGGCGATTGTCTGTGACACCGCCAAAGGGACCCGCGAATGAGGCTGCCGCGCAATGTCCGCATTTTCCGGGGTCAATGGGATGCCGTCCCGTTTCTGAGCGTCCTGTTTCTGCTGATGCTTTTCATGGCGCTGGAATCGCGCATGGCCTTTGTGCCCGGTGTCTCGATTGATCTGCCGGAAAGCAAATCGCTTCCCGCACACACGGGCGTCACGTTGATGGTGGCGGTGGACCATGTCGGCCAGCTCTATTACGACAACCAGGCGCTTGGCGCGGAAAGCCTCCTGAAGCGTCTCAGCACGGATGTGGGCAGGCTGGGCACACCCGTGACGCTGGTGATCCAGGCGGACAAGTCCGTCACCAATGAGAAGCTGGTGGAACTGGCAGGGCTGGCCCGGCAGGCGGGCATTGTCGATGTGCTCCTGGCAACCCGCCGTCCTCCGTCCGCATCCGCAGCCAAAGCCACGCCATGACGCAGCGGCACCCCCAGTCCGGCGACGGGAAACCCCGATGGATGCCCCTTGCGCTTTCGGTTTTCGGCGTCCAGTTGTTGCTGGTGTGGATGGTGGCTGAACGCCCGGGCGCCACCGGATGGACGCAGGCGCGCAAACCTTCGGTGCATTTGCTCCAGGAACAAGGCCGCGGCCTTTCGACTCTGAACGAATCGCTTGAGGCGGACCCGGCCTTGTTTGCACTGCCGGATCCGAGGAGCTTCAGCGGACCAGCCTGGCTTGTGCCTTCGCCTGTTCAGTTTGAAATCCCCAAGGCGCGGCATGAACCCAGATGGCTGTCTCCGCCCGTGGTGTGGGGTGCGGACTTCGCGGCTTTCCTCAGAACGAACCAGACGCTGGCCGTGACCAGGCTGGATTCCCCAAATCCGCCCTTGTTCCTGTTGAATCTGCCCCCGAGGCAGATCGACCAGCGTTCCTCCTTCAGGGTGTCCGGCCCGGCATCAGCCCGCCTGCAAATGCCTGTGCCCGAACTTCCCCAGCTCCCACTAAGTTCCGTGTTGCCCGAGCTGGAAGTGGAGGTCGAAGTGAACGCGGATGGGAATGCAGTCACCGCGAGGCTTCTGGATGAGATGGTGGCCACCACGCGCGAGCAGCAGGCGGACATGATCCTCGCCGGCAGGGAGTCCCTGTCGATTGCTCGAAGACTGACGTTTGCCCGTTCTCCGGAGCGAAAGGCCGCGTCCCATCCCTTTTCCCACATCGAGACCGTGCGGATTGTCTTTGAATGGGCTCCAATGCCGTCACGGCAGCCCCCTCCCTGACCGGATCATGTCCACGCATCTGGTATTGTTTGGCTACGTGGCGGTGCTGCTCGGCGCACTGGTCGTGCTGGCCATCTATTACGACAGGCGCCAGCGCCGGTTCGGTCCGGCGCGCAGCAGGGACAGTGTGTTTCGCTGTGTGAACTGCGGACTGGTTTACACCGATGATGCGGATGTGGACCGTTCGCGTTGCCCGCAATGCGGGGAGACCAACGATCCCTACAGTTTCTGAAGCCGTGACGGACGGAGGGTCTTCAATCGTCAGGAGCCTGTCTTGACCTCGATCACATCATGCGGCGCCGCCTCGCGCATGCCCGCCGGGCTGATGCGGATGTAGCGCGCGCTTCCGCGCAGTTCGGAGAGGTTGGCCGCCCCCAGATAGCCAAGGCCCGCCTGAATGCCTCCGATCAACTGGGCCAGAATGTTGTCCACCGACCCCGACACTTCCTTGAGGGCCTCCACGCCTTCCGCCGCCACCTTGCGTGCCGGATCTCCCGTGTGGCCGTAGCGTGCCGCCGAGCCGGCGGCCATCGCCGAGTGGCTGCCCATGCCACGGTATTGTTTGTAGAGCTTGCCGCTGATTTCCATGATCTTTCCCGGAGCTTCAGGACAGCCGGCGAGCAGGCCGCCGCAGATGACTGCATCGGCGAGTGTCAGCGCCTTGACGATGTCACCGGACTTGGTGATGCCACCGTCGGCCAGAATGGTTACACCCGCCTTTTTCGCGGCGCGTGAAGCGACATAAAGGGCCGTCATCTGGGGGATGCCGACGCCGGCCACCACGCGCGTGGTGCAGATGGAGCCGGGTCCCTGGCCGACCTTGATGACGCTGGCACCGCACTCCGCCAGGAATTCCACACCGGCACCGGTGGTGACGTTTCCGGCAATGATGGGCAGGCCGGGAAAGGCGTCCCGCAACAAACGCACCGATTCCCCCACGCCCTTGGTGAAACCGTGCGCCGTGGAAACCGCCAGTGCATCCACGCCACGCTCCACAAGGGCTGATGCATGGTTCAGAATCCGGTCCCGGTCCAGTTCGCCCATGGCATTGCGTGTCGCGGATATGGCGGCACCGCAGAGAAGGCGGAACTGCCCGTCGCGCGCGGGTTTGAACTGGGCGTTCTTTTCCTGGGTGATGCGTTCCACGTCGCTCATGGTGAACAGCCCGTGCAGCCTGTCGTCGTCATCCACCACCAGCAGCTTGTGGATGCCGGGGTGGTCGTTGAAAAAGCGGTCTGCGGCGGAGATGGGATCCTTGCCAAGTTCGCGCTTTTTGATCGTGTGCACCTGTCCGCGCGGGGTGAGTGCCTCGGAAACCTTCCTTTTGGCGTAGCGCTGCTTCACCACGTGGCCGGGCAAAAGGCCGGCCAGCCTGCCCGATTCGTTCACCACGGGAAATGTGGCGAAGGAGAACTTGCGCTTGTCGATCATTTCCAGCACTTCGCCGATGAACTGCTCCGGGCGCACCTGGATGGGATCCTGAATCAGGCCATGCACGTGGTTTTTCACGCGGCTCACCTCGTGCAACTGGTCCTTCTCGGACATGTTGTAATGGATCAGGCCCAGTCCGCCGTTCAGCGCCATGCCGATCGCCATGGAGGATTCCGTGACCGTGTCCATGTCCGCAGACACGACCGGGATGTGGAGGTTCAAGCCCCCAGCCAGTGTGACATCAAGCTGTGTGTCCCGGGGAAGAATCTCGGAATACAGCGTCGCCAGGGTGAGATCATCGAAGGTAAGGCCGATTGCTTTGTGCGCCGTGAAAAAGGCGTCCGCAGCCTGGTAAAACTCCTGATCGACTGAATTGAGCTGTTTGGCGTGACCCATGACCATAAATGCCCGAGCCGATTCCCGGCTGGCAAGAGATAACTGTTTGTTTCCGCGACTGTCGTGCAGTTCTCATGCCCGGCAGCCTGAGGGGAATCACCCCGGAACCTTGCTTCATGCCGCCCCCACGGTCGATCAATGATCATGGCTGATGGCGGTGATTCTTCCGCTGAACCATCAGTATGAGCGCTCACCACCGTCGGAATACCGCGGAATTTCATCAGCCGTGCTGACTTGAATCCGCACACGTTGAGGCCTCAAGGCGCATTGCGCGTGAATTTCGCGTGATGGGAGGGAAATTCACGCGTGCCCGAAAGGCGGCCGGAAGCGTCACATGCGGAATTCCCGGCATTTCGGATGATTCCTCAAGTTGGCACAAGACAAGCTTAATAAAGTGAACCGTTAAATGGATAAAACTTACGAATGTTCGTGGCTTTATCCGCAACCCAAAACCAACATGAATAGAGAAAGCACACAGAAGAAACTCGGAGCATTCACACTTATTGAACTGCTCGTGGTGATCGCCATCAT
>CAYQCZ010000417.1:0-4324 GCA_964415955.1 uncultured Verrucomicrobiota bacterium
AAAGAAGCCCTCCCCGGATGATCAATACAAGAAACTGACCGCTGATTCCCTGGAACAGCCGGGCGTGCCCAGGGGCTCAGTCACGGAATACGAATGGAACAACAGCAAGATTTACCTGGGCACCATCCGCAAGTATTGGGTCTATGTGCCTGCGCAGTATGATGCGAAAAAGCCTGAGTGTGTCTTCGTCTGTCAGGACAGCGTCATGTATAAGGCACCGACGGTCTTCGACAACCTGATCCACAAGAAGGAGATGCCGGTGACCATCGGCATCTTCATCCAGCCGGGTGATTTTCCGTTGAAAGCAGGTGAGGCGCCCCGCAAACGGCCGGACGGCCGCCCCGCCCCGCGTGCCAATCGTAGCAAGGAATACGACACGCTCAGCGACACCCACGCGAAGTTCCTGCTGGAGGAAATCCTTCCGGAAGTAGGCAGGAAATACAATCTGACCGATGACCCCGAAGGGCGTTGCATCGCGGGCAGCAGTTCAGGCGGCATCTGCGCGTTCACCGTCTGCTGGGAGCGCCCGGACCAGTTCCGCAAGTGCTTCACCACGGTGGGCAGCTTTACGAACATACGGGGTGGCAACAAATACCCTGAGCTCGTGCTCAGTTCGCCCAGGAAACCCATCCGCATCTTCCAGCAGGACGGCGCGAACGACATCGTGAACCAGTTCGGTTCATGGCCGGAAGCCAACAAGGCCATGGCGGCGGCATTGAAGGAAAAAGGCTATGACCACAAGTTCGTCTTCGGCGAGGGTGTTCACAGCAGCGTTCACGGAACGCAACTGTTCCCGGAAGCGATGCGCTGGATCTGGCGCGACTACAAGAAATAGGCGAAAAGAGGGTCATCTGCCTGCGGGCGTTTTCGCAGAAAGAAACTCGTCGGCCGCCTTGGAATGGTCAAAGAAGTCCTTGATTCCGTATTTGGCGGCTTCAGACACGGCGTTTCCCGAATAACTGGATTCAGAAAACGGCAGCGTGATGGAAACGCGTTCGGCCTCGCGGCTCCCGAGTTGGAGGGTGAGCACGCCGTTTGAATGCTCAAGCCGTGCTTCTGATTCCTGGAGGCTTTTTCCTTGGGCGCTCTGGAGATATTCGGCGAAATCCTTTTTGGATAACGGAACGCAGATCTTGATTTGGTTTCCATCCAGCGTGAGCAGCGATCTCCTTTCGGCCACAAACCGGCGGATCGCTTCAACCTCCTCCGGATTCTTGCCCGTGGCATCCAGCGCCTGGCCGGCCATGACCCCCAGAAAAACGGCATTCAACGCGGGCACCAGCTCGCTCACCTTCCGTATGGTCACCCGTTGCGCGCCGCAGAGCCGGCCGTGGTCGTCCTTGTAAAAGCCGGCGTTATCCACCTTCACATGATCAAGGGCCAGTCTGCACAACTTCCGGATGGCGGCCTCGTATGTCTTGCTTTCATCGATCTCACCAGCAGGCCTGGCAACGGTTTGCTCCAATGCCTCCCGGTTGTATTCCAATATCCAGTTGTTGAAGAGGAAGGTTCGTTCCCCCGTCATCACGGACTTCAACTGGAGCGCCTCCTCGCTCCCCAAGGCATCTGGTCCACTTTTGGCGCCGAAGATGCCACGGTAGTGTTGAAAAATGTAAAGGGTGTCGGATTTCAAATCATGGCGGTAAGACAGGGTCTGCGCCTCAAATTCGATGCATCCATTCAAGACGCACAAAAGCGCCATGCCCACCACCAGCGTGGTTTTGTTGATTCGATTCATGCGGGACAGACGGGGTTGGTTGAATAAAACCAGAGGGTAATGCAGTCCGCCTGTTCCGCAATCGCCTTTCTGGTCCTGACGGAAACTTTTCCTCCTGACATTGAGCACTGGTATTTTTCCGCCAATCTGCTTCCATCCAGGCATGATTTCATTCCGCACCACCCTGGGCCTGATCACCGCCGCTTTCACTCTGCTTGTCACATGGACAGTCACTGCCGCCACGCCCAAGGAGGCGCTGGTGTATTTCGGCACCTACACCCGTCCCAACGGCATCAGCAAGGGCATCTATGTCTCGCGCCTCGATCTGAAAACCGGCCAGGTCTCGGAGCCCGAACTGGCGGCGGAGGCCGGCAGCCCCGCGTTCCTGGCCATTCATCCGAACAAGCAGTTTCTCTATTCCGTGGGGGAGATGCAGAAGGGCGGCGTGATGGCCTTTCGCATCGAAAGCGACGGCAAACTCAGCTTCCTCAACGAACGCCCCTCCGGCGGTGCGGGCCCGACGCATCTGGTGGTCGATCGCGCCGGCAAAAATGTGCTGGTGGCCAACTACGGCGGCGGGAGCATTGCGTGTCTGCCACTGGAATCCGACGGCCGCCTTGGCGCTGTCTCGTCGTTCATCCAGCATGAAGGATCAAGCGTGAACCCCCAGCGCCAGAAGGGACCGCATGCACATGGCATCTATACGGACGTGGCCAACAAGTTTGTGTTTGTGCCGGATCTGGGCATGGACAAAGTCATGATCTACCAGTTCGACCCGTCCAAAGGACTGTTCACCGCCAACAGTCCCGCCTTCGCCGCCCTGGCGCCCGGATCGGGGCCGCGCCACTTCGCCTTCACGCCCAAGGGACAGTTCGCCTATGTCATCAATGAAATGACCTGCACCATGACGGCGTTCAGCTACACGGCCTCCAGCGGAACACTCACGGAAATCCAGACCATCTCCACGCTTCCGGAAGACACCAAGGTCGAGAAGGGCTACAGCACGGCGGAGGTGTTCGCCCATCCCAGCGGCAAATTCCTCTACGGTTCAAACAGGGGCCACGACACCATCGTGGTGTATGCCATCGATCAAAAGACCGGCCTCCTGAAAGTGGTGGAACACGAACCGACGCAGACAAAAATCCCGCGTGGCTTCGGCATTGATCCCACAGGCAAATATCTCATCGCAGGCGGTCAAAACTCGGACAGCGCCGCCGTGTTCCGCATTGACCAGAAGACCGGCGCCCTGTCTCCCACAGGCCAGATTTTGAAGGTCGGCTCCCCGGTGTGCGTGGAGTTTCTCACCCGTTGACAAAAAAAACGATGTCACATGCAGATGGATGTTCAGTGGGGGAACACCAGCGCGGCATCGCTTGGAGCCTGTCTGAACATGATTTGGATTTCACTGTGGGAAAGCCCCGGCTAGTTTTCCTGCATGATCCTCCGACTCCTTCTGTCCGCGATCATCCTGGCTGGGATGACTTTTTCACCCCGGCACGCTCAGGCTGCCCTGCCACCCTCCCGCTCGCCTGCCGATTCGCTCAAGGCCATTCACGTCAGTTCCAACCTCGTCGTGGAACTCGTCGCGTGCGAACCCGCCGTGATGGACCCGGTGGCGATTGATTGGGATGCGCGCGGACTTCTGTGGGTCGTTGAGCAGCCCGATTACCCGCAGGGCATGGACGGCAACTGGAAACCGGGAGGCCGTGTGAAAGTGCTCACCGATGCCGACGGCGACGGGCGTTACGAACAATCCACGCTCTTTCTCGACGGCATTCCGTGGCCCACCGGCATCACCTGCTGGCGCAACGGCGTGCTCATCTGCGCCGCGCCCGACATCCTCTACGCCGAGGACACCAACGGCGACGGCAGGGCCGACGTCGTGAAGAAACTCTTCACCGGTTTCATCACCGACAACTTCAACGCGCGCATCAACAGCCTCGCGCTCGGTCTCGACAACTGGCTCCACGGCGCGAGCGGCGGACGCGGCGGAAAAATCCGCAGCGAACTCACCGGCCCCGTCACCGACATCAGCGGACGCGACGTGCGCCTGTGGCCCGACACCGGCGCGTTTGAAACTGTCTCCGGCACCACGCAGCACGGCAGGGCTCGCAATGACTGGGACGACTGGTTTGGTTGCAGCAACAGCCGCTGGATTTTTCACTTCCCGCTTCCCGAGCGTTATCTCCGCCGCAACCCGCACGTGCCCACGCCCTCCTCCTCAGTTACGATCTACAATCATGCTGACGACGCGCTCAACGCCGTCAGTGCAATGCTCGAACGCTGGAACAATCCCAACTCGCTCGGGCACGTCACCGCCGCGGGTGGGTTGGGCATCTATCGCGACAACCTGCTCGGCGCGGAGTTCACCGGCAACGCGTTCATCGGCGAGGCCGCGCACAATCTCGTGCGGCGTTTAACGCTCGAACCCGACGGCGCGACCTTCACCGCGCGCCGCGCTGCGGACGAGGCCCGCAGGGAGTTTTTCGCCAGCGAAGACAACTGGACGCGCCCAGTGCAGGTCCGCACCGGGCCCGACGGCGCGCTCTACGTCGTGGACATGTATCGCGCCGTGATCGAACACACGCGCTGGATTCCCGCCGACAA
>CAYQCZ010000418.1:0-2564 GCA_964415955.1 uncultured Verrucomicrobiota bacterium
CTCGTCGCCAACAAACAACACAAAGCTGGAGATTAAATCAGCGTTTCCCTAACAGCTTCCTGAACATCTTGCTCAAGGAAGCCAGCGATGTGGACCTCGCCCAGGCCGCCCAAGCGCCGTTGAGCAGCCAGTTCGCGCAGGTCTATGCCCGGTTGACGCTCTTTGTGAGTCACTTTCATCAAGTGCTGGACATGGGCATCACGCGCGGGACGTTCGCCACCGGGGCGCGCGGTTACTACGGACGCGATATTGGCGCCTCGACCATTCCCGATCTCTCGAACATTGACCTGGTGATGGAAGCCGCCGAGAAAGTGGTGACGGGTGAGGCCGCCCGTGCCACCGCCGAAGGCGCGGCGCATGTGCCGATGGCCCTGCCCAGCGCTGCGGAAGTGGCGGCCATACGCACGCAGTTCCTGACCGTGTTCAACCAGCGCGACCAGGCTGAGGTGACGACCGACCGTGAACGCGAGGAACTCATGGCCCTCTACACCGAGGCGCAGGCGCTGGCCGTGGACATCTGCGACACGGTGGAATACTTCTTTCGCAAAGACCCCGATCCCGCCAGCCGCCGGGTGAAATGCCAGCGCTGGGGCGTGGTGTATTTCTATGAACCGGACGAAACACCGGAACCGCCGCCCGCTCCGCCGGAAAACCCACCCGCGCCGAATCCGTGAAGTGAACGCATCTGAACCAGCAAGGAGAGAACATATGAGGACAACATCAGGAATCATCGCCGTGACCTTTGTGAGTCTGGTGCTGGCAAACTTGCCAGCGCGTGCTGCGGACAGCGATTACGACGGGCGCACGGATGCGCAGGAACAAGCCGATGGCACGAACCCGCAAGATCCAGCCAGTGTGCTGCCTGTTCGGCTGGGCTGGTGGCGTTTCAATGACACCAACACTTGGGCCAGTGTGGAGGGGCAATTGCCCATGCAGGCCTTCAATGTGCATGGTGTGCCCAGTTGGAGCGGCTACTCCCTCGTGTTAAGCACCACCAATGCGGCTCGGCTGGCCTACCCGGAGTCGCAGACCAATGGCGCGCCCGCCTTCAATCTCCGCAGTGGCATGGTGCGCTTCTGGTTCAAGCCGGACTGGAGCGGAGCCAATGCCGGTGGGAATGGACCGGGGGCCTATGCTCCTTTGGTGGAGGTCGGAGCATGGACCGAAGATTACTCCCACGGCCTCTGGTCGCTTGGTTTGAGCGCAGACGGCACCCAATTGTTATTTGGCGTGCAGGCGGATGGCTTGGAAGCTGTATGCCTGGTGGCCGACGTTGAATGGCCGGCCAATCTCTGGAAGCAGGTGACACTCACATACTCTCCCTGGGGAACGGAGCTGTATCTGGACGGGCAGGCGGTGGCTTGGGGCGATGGCGTGCCGTTCTACCCTGCTGCCACGGTGCGTCAGATGGATGGGCTGTCTGTTGGAAGCGACGTCACCGGCCTGAAACAGGCGAAGGGTGCCTTCGATGAGTTGGAGACGTTCAATTATCCGCTCAACGCCAGTGACATTGAGACAGAGTATCTGGCCATGTTCACTGCCTCTGCTGTCCGCCCCGGCTCGCAGGACATTTACGCGACAACGAATCAAGCCGTGATCACCTTCGATGGATTGACTGCCAGCATGGCTGCGATGGTGAACAGCACGAATTTTGGAGCGGCGATCTGGCAGGTGTTCGAGACGAACCTCACGGTCACGCTGCCTTCAGGCGACGCCGTGAATTACGTGTGGGTTGGCGTGCAGGGAGTTTCCGGCGAGACTTCGTGGAGGCGCGTTCGCATCATCGTGGACACGCAACCACCCCTTCTGATCCTCACCAACTACCTCGGTGCCGTGGTTTCCCAACCGCTGATTCAATTGAAGGGCTTCTGTCCCGAGCCGCTGGCAAGTCTGACGTTCGATCTGACAAACGCTCTTGGCGGGATTACCAATGAAGCCGCCTTTGTCACCGACTATCACACGGATACAAACCTCTGGCTGGAAACGACAAACTGGTTTCAGTGTTACGACGTGGAACTGGCCCCCGGCACGAATGTCCTGACGCTGCGTGCCATGGATCGGGCGGGAAATCTGACGGTCACAAACCTCACCTACATCCTCGACTACACTGGCGACGCCACACCACCGCAGATGGGAGCGCATTGGCCCACACACGGCATGCAGATGAGCGGCACGAACTTCACTTTGCGCGGTTTTGTGGATGATCCGACTGCGAAGATCAGTGCCACCGTGGTGGGTGACGGCCAGACCAACGAGGTCACTGGCATCGTGGAACGGGATGGGTTGTTCTGGTTGGATGACATTCCACTCCATGCTGGCGAAAACTTCCTGGCCATTAGCCTCCTGGATGCAGCCGGAAATACGATAGTGACCAACCTGAGCGTCTTTCGGAGCGCCGTTCAGCTCACAATCACTCCTCTGACCGAGGCGCAGATGACGAACGAGTTCGTCAACGTTTCGGGCACCATTGACACGCTCGGTTATGCGGTGTGGGTCAATGGCGTTCGCGCCACCCTCAGTGGCAATGTTTGGTCCGCGACCTTCGTGCCCCTGCCCAACAGCGG
>CAYQCZ010000418.1:2574-4305 GCA_964415955.1 uncultured Verrucomicrobiota bacterium
ATTGCAGGCCGTGGCCATCCCTGAGAGCGACAATGACGGCAACGGCACCCCACCCACGGAGCCTCACTCTGCGCTCAACACCATTTCCGTGGGAAATCCGAGCAGCGGCGGAGGAACCGGTGTTGGTTCCACCCAGGATCGCCCACCCCGCCAATGGATCAGCTATTTCGGAGGCATTGATGCCGAGGTCTTGAAGCGCACTTACCAGGGTTCCGTTTCCTACCGGCAATCAACTCTAAACCTTTACATGTGGCTCCACAATATCGCTGGCTTCATCATCGGATTCTGGACGGAATACGGAACCCATTACATCGAGAGCAATGCATACTTCATTTGGAATGGCTCCGGTTGGGTTGAACGGGGAGAGGGCGAACTGCTCAACTACATGCCGCCCGACCAGTTTTGGCCTTACGGGGTAGGCGCAGCGCATGTGTATTTCAACCAGCCGGTCTATTGGAACGAGGGCGCGTTCCTGCAATGGATCGCCGAAGACGAAGAAAACGAGTTCGCCTACTATTATTACCGGCTTGGGCGCACACGCCTGCACACCGGCGGGCGGTCCCTGTCAAAAAAACGCAACCTCTTCAGCTTTCATGCTGGGGCCGTGGAATGGATCGTTGACCTGACAGTCCGCACACCCACGGTCAAGCGCAACGTCCCGGCTGCCTTGGTCACCATTCCAGGGCTGCCACAACCCAACCAACTGGGTTACGATGGCCGTCTCTACAAGGTGCTGCCTGACGGGGCTGAACACGACATCACCGTGAAGGCCCCGGTCACGTATTACCACTACTACAACCGGCCCACCAAGCATAAGCTCGTGATCAAGGCCAACGATCATGCCCTGAGCGATGATCCCAATGACCCGAAACCGGAATTCTGCGTGGGGCAGAAAGTGACCTTCCACTACGAGTTCCAGCCGCCTGTGACATATTCCAGCATCGTCAATACACCGTGGAAAATTCCCCAGAAATTTGTGAATGAACAGTGGCAACTACAAAGGCCTATCGTGGGCCCTTACGGGGATATTTATTGGCAACCATACGGTTCTGTGAACTACCGCGTGAACCAATCCTTGCTGTCGCATCCAACTCCAGAACTTTGGTTTGTTAACGGATCTGGGGGAAATGTTTCCATCGGTGTAGATGCATCATTTCCGAATGGACAGCACGCTGCTGTTGCGGCATCGGGGGAACTGCTTATTCATCGCCCAGTAGCATCTCGTTTGCCACTTACAACCGAACAGCAGAATCGGTTCTTCATTTTAGATTGGACTGGCATCAACTTTGCGTATTTGAGCTACGGACTTACGGATGGATCAGCTTACGGTTCCATGAATTTCTACATTCATATTGATTCAAAAATGAGAGGGATAGCCGATGTTACGCAACTTGTGTTGTGCCATTATTCAAATCCGGACTACAACATTCAGGACTGGGCACTAGATGATGTTGAATTCTGGTATAGTTGTAATAACATAGCTTATGCAAACCAAAGTCTCTGCATCGACTATACTGATGGACCAGGGCAAATATGGGGCAGCCCTAATATTGTAACTGCTCAGTTTAGGACATTTGTTAGATATAAACCAGACGGGAACGGTAACATTTGGGTCACTCTAGGAGTGATAAGCTGGGAATCCCATGCAGATGCTGAAAACAATTATGGCGGGAGTCAAATAACTGGAAAATATACGCCATAGAAGGGAAATGATGATTGCAGTGATGAATT
>CAYQCZ010000419.1:0-1915 GCA_964415955.1 uncultured Verrucomicrobiota bacterium
CGCCCGTTCCAAACTCGAAGAAATAATGACAGACACTTCAAGGACAGGAGACTAGTGAATCCTCGAATGTGGTGATCGCTTGCTGACGTGTCTCCCAGAGTTGCCAAGCCGCGACGGCCACACCGATCGCGGTTGCTGCGCCTGTAATGGTATCAACGATTTCACTCATGATGTTTGAAAATCGCTCCAGTGTTTGCCGTAGGCAGCCTTGCGAAAGACCTACTGGGGTATGTGCTCCAGTTTGATTCGGAAGAATTTGGCTTCTGGAAGTGGGCCGTAAACACCGTTCGTGGCTTCTGACCAGTCAACCAGATTGGTGCTGCATTCAAGTGTGATGCGGGACTGATTGTTGCCTGGTGGCACCAATATTGTCCGGTCGGGTGGAAATGCCTCAGGTGTGATTTTAAAAGTGCAGTAGAACGCGGGAGGTTGGTTCCCTATTGGGTATACTTGATCGTTGATTGTTATGCGGATGACTGCCGGGCCGACGATGACGTGCGTCGGGGGGCGAATACCCGGGTAGCTGGATGCACTATGGAAAGGTGGGACATCAAGATTGAGTTCTATAGAATCTTTGATCGCTGATATGAGGTAAGGCCTACTGTGGGGAGAGCTAGTAGGCCATCCCGAACATCCGACCAGTTCTGCGATTTCACCTGATGCGATGATCGCCTCGCTTGTGCGGGAAGCACCAGAGCTGCCACTCACAATCAGTGTTATGTGTCTAGCTTCGATTGCGAGGTTGGCGGTGAAGTATGCAATCAGGGCGAATAGATGAAGTTTGGATGTGTTCATATGCCGGTGAATGATTTGTCCCCTAAAGACGGAGTAAAAATCGATCAAAAGCCACGACTCGGCAAGTCAAAATAGACTGAAATCCTGGAGCAAAGCGGCAGATTCCTCACCTCTCCGTCAGCCTTGCGGCGAGCACTTTCCTGGTGGGCCTGTAACCGGCGATGAATTCTTCCCTGAACTGTCCGAAAGTGCCTGCGGCCAGGTGTGAGCGGATGTCCTGCATGAGCTTCAGGTAGAGATGGCTGTTGTGGATGCTGACCAGGCGCAGCCCGAGGATTTCATTCACATTCAGCAGATGACGGATGTAGGCGCGGGTGTGATTACGGCATGCGAAGCATTCACAGCCTTCCTCAATCGGCCCGAAGTCCGCCTTGCAGGCACCGCCCTTGATGGCAAACGTGCCGCGCCGTGTGAAGGCCGTGCCATTGCGCGCCACGCGCGTGGGCAGCACGCAATCGAACATGTCCAACCCGCGGGCGACTAGTTCCACCAGTTGCGCAGGCGTGCCGAGGCCCATGGCGTAACGGGGCTTGTTCGCAGGCAGGTGCGGTTCGGTGAGCTCGACGGCCTTGAGCATTTCAGGCTCGGGTTCACCCACGCTCACACCGCCGATGGCATAGCCGTCGTAGTCGAGCTTGAGCAGTTCCTTGGCGCAATGTTCACGCAGTTCACCGTGGCTGCCGCCCTGCACGATGCCGAACACCTGCTGGCCCTCGGCACGCGGTTGTTCGCGGCATTCACCGGCCCAGCGGATGGTGCGTTCCACGGCAGCCTTCACTTCGCGCGGTGTGGCGGTGTGCGGCGGGCAGTCGTCAAACACCATGGCGATGTCGCTGCCCAGTTCGCGCTGGATGCCCATGGATTCCTTGGGGCCAAGGAAAAGCAGGGAACCATCGAGGTGGGAACGGAACTCCACCCCGTGGGCCTTGACCTTGCGAATCTTCGCCAGGCTGAACACCTGGAACCCGCCGCTGTCGGTGAGGATTGGGCGTGTCCAGTTCATGAACCGGTGCAGGCCGCCCGCCTGACGGATGATGTCCATGCCGGGGCGGATGCCGAGGTGATAGGTGTTGCCCAGAATGATCTGGGTGCCCATTTCGTCCAACTCGCGACCGTCGAG
>CAYQCZ010000419.1:1925-4300 GCA_964415955.1 uncultured Verrucomicrobiota bacterium
TGGCCTGGGTGCCCACAGGCATGAAGACCGGGGTTTCGACCACGCCACGCGTGGTGGTCAGGCGTCCCAGCCGTGCCTTGGTGGCGGTGTCAGTCTTGAGCAGTTCGAACATGCGCGGGGATTGAGACATAGAAAGCAGGGACGGCCAAACTGATTTCAATCACCCCTTCACAGGTCGGCGTGATTATGCTTCATTACGCGCGTTTGTTTGAAATCACAGAACTTTGCACCTATGCCAACATACGAATACGAGTGTTCCAAGTGCGGCGTGACCTTTGATTTCTTTCAATCCATGGCCGCAGATCCGCTGTCCGTGTGTCCCAAGGACCGCTGCACCAAGCCCCGCTGGGGCAAGGGCAAGGTCAAACGCGTGATGGGTTCCGGGGCCGGACTGATCTTCAAAGGAAGCGGTTTCTACATCACGGATTACCGCAGCGAGGGCTACAAGCAGGCCGCCAAGAACGACAAACCAGCGACCAGTTCCGGCGAGAGCAGCAAACCTGCCGCGGATTCCAAGCCGGCAGCCAAGGCCGAGTCAAAATCACCCGCCAGCAAGGCCAAGAGTTGATGATCAGCCCGTCGATGAGCACGGGGAAGGGGTTTTGCTGGGCGACGGTCTGCTGTGTCATATGGCTGCTTTTGCCGGCGTCTGAGGTGTGTTCCCAAACATCGGATGAGCAGCGCCCTCCGGCGCCTGATTTGCAGGACAAACGGCAGATCGTCCGCAGCAGGTCGGGCAAATTCGTCATCAACGGACCGGGGCTCAACCTGGCCCGCATGACCAACGCCATGGCCACGCTTCAGCGCAACGAGGTGTTCCTTGATGCGCCGGTGCTGGCCATGTCCGCCGAGCGCATTCGCGATGCCTTTCTGGAGGAGTTTCAAATGCGCGAGTCCTCCAAAAAGCCCGTTTACATCGTGTTGCGCGAGCCAACGCCCCGTGCGTTGCCCATCGTTGTGCAATCCGTCCAATACCGCGATGGCTGGCAGCACAGGCTGGAACTGCCCGAAAAGGTCGAGCGCGAGCACCTCATCAAGGCCGTGGTCTCGGTGTGCCTTCTGGAACTGAGCGGCGCGCGCGAGGACGGTGGCCACGCCGAGATCCCCCGCTGGCTCAACGAAGGTCTGGCCCGGCATCTCTACGCCAAGTCGATGGTCCCGCTGGTGATGCAGACGGAGCTGGACTGGCAGCAGGTGCGCTTTTTTGAGAGCAAGCGCATGCCGGATCCCTACCGGTTTGCGCGGGTGACCATCATGGCCCGCAAACCACTGGATGTGGCCGGTCTCGACCGTGTGGGTGATCTCCGCACGGAGGACGACTGGGAGCATTTCCGGAGCTGCGCTCAACTGTTCACGGGCGAACTTTTGAAGCTGTCGGAAGGTCCGTCCCGGATGGCCGAGTTCCTTCGTCTGCTTCCCGGTTACCTGAACTGGCAGTTCGCCTTCCTGAAGGCATTTGAAGGCCAGTTTCAGACCATGCTGGATGTGGAGAAATGGTGGTCTGTCACGCTGGTCTCCTTCCAGAACCGTGACCAGCACATGAAGCTTTCCATGGCCGACGGCCTCATGCATCTGGCGCAGATCATCTCCGTTCCTGTCAGCGTTCGCGGCGCTCGGAACAGCCTGCCCGACGCGGGTGTCACGACGTTGCAAACGCTCATCTCGGATGGAAGCCTTGAAACGCAGCGCGCCGTGCTGCCTCGTGTCGTGCAACAACTGCGCGCCCTGCAATGGAATGTCCCGCCGGATTTGCTCAAGCTCATCGATGACTACCGGTTTGCCATCGAGTCCTATCTGGCGAAGCGCGAAAAGGCGGGCGGCGGGGCGGGGCGGGTGACGATTGGTCCCACGGTGCCCATGGTGGTGCGTGAGACGGTGCAGAAGCTCAATCTTCTCGATCAACTGCACGCAGACTTTGCGACCTACGCGACGAAGTGACCTTCGTGATGGACGTCGTGCGGCAGATGCCGCGCCCTCACGCAGGCGGCGAAATCGCGCTTTCACGGGGAGGTTCATGCGCTATCATGTGCACCACAGTCCATGATGCACATCCCCGTCATACTCGCGCTCTTTACGGCGGCTTTCCGCCTTTCAGCCGCCTTGTCTCCCGCCCAGTTCGCTCAACTGCCGCCGCCATCTCCTGTGAAGGTGGATTTCGCCCGGGATATCCAGCCCGTCATCGAATCGACCTGCGCCCAGTGCCACGCGCGCGGCAAGGCCAAGGGAGGGTTCAGCTTTGAAACGCGCAACGCCTTTTTGAAGGGCGGCGATTCCGGTGTGGTGGCCGAATCTGGCAAAAGTGCTTCAAGCCTGTTGATCGAAACGATCTCTGGATTGAACCCCGACAACGTCATGCCGGAGAAAGGCAAGAAGCT
>CAYQCZ010000420.1:0-4274 GCA_964415955.1 uncultured Verrucomicrobiota bacterium
GGCGACACATCTGCCTGAAGTTTCATGGCGCGATGTGGTTTCATCCCGGCCCGCGTATGTCGTCGAATCCGACAAGGCGGATGGCAATGTGAGGATCAGTGAACTGGCCGTGCTGGCAAAAGCCGCCGCTGCTGTGCCCGACGGCCAGTCCATTGTGGAGATTGGCACGTTTGACGGACGCACGACGCTCAACCTGGCGGTCAATTCCAGACCGGGCACCACGGTTTACACGCTGGATTTGCCGCCGGACCAGGCCACGAAGTTTGATCTTGCCCGGGGTGAGCGCCATTTCGTGGACAAACCGCAGCCCGGCACCCGTTACCGGCGGGCGAAGGAACCATGGCAGGAGGCTGCGAAGCGGATTGTGCAGTTGCTGGGCGACTCCGCAGCATTTGATTGGTCTGCGTATCACGGAAAGGCGGGCCTTGTCTTTGTGGACGGCTCCCACTCCTATGAATCTGCGATGGCAGACACGGAGACGGCCTTCCAGCTGATCGCCCCGGGCGGCGTGGTGATCTGGCATGATTACGGCGTGTGGGAAGGGGTGACCCGTGCCTTGGAGGATCTGGAAAATCAACGTGGCCTTGGTTTGAAGAGAATCTCCGGAACGAGTCTGGTCTGCTGGAAATCGCCGTGAGAAGGAGCCGCTGCTTCTCGAAGAAACACGAAGGGAAATCAGCTCACTTTCTCCGTGCCTTTTGAAGGGGTCATTCCTATGGTCGCGCCCGTTTATGGCTACGTTGAATCCATTTCCAGCACTCCGTCCAAGGCCCGAACTTGCCGCGCGCATCTGTGAACTGCCCTATGACGTCATGTCCTCTGAAGAGGCTCGCGCCATGGCGGCGGGAAATCCGCTGAGTTTCCTGCATGTGAGCAAACCCGAGATCGACCTGCCGCCTGACACCGATCCCTACGCGGCGGAAGTGTATGCGAAGGGCTTGGAAAACCTGCGGAAACTCATCGCTGACGGCGCGCTTGTGCAGGACCGGGAGTCCTGTTTTTACCTTTACCGGCAGATCATGGGTGGGCACTCGCAGACGGGCCTTGTGGCTGCGGCGAGCTGCCAGGAATACCTGGACGGCATCATCAAGAAGCATGAATTCACTCGGCCTGACAAGGAGGACGACCGTGTGCGCCACATTGAAACGCTTAATTCGCAGACCGGACCGGTCTTCCTGACCTATCGCGCTCGGGAGGCCATGGACGCCTTTGTGGCTGCGAGGACGGCGGTGCAGCCGGAGATCGACTTCACGGGCGCTGACGGCGTGCAGCACAGTTCCTGGACCATTGCGGATGCGGATGGGAAGGATTTTGTCCGCAGCACGTTCTCGGAAATCCCATGCCTTTACATTGCGGATGGACATCATCGCAGTGCGGCTGCGGCCCGGGTGTATCAGTCGCGGCAAGGAGCCGGTGCAAGCGGCGGATTCCTGACGGTGACATTCCCGCACAACCAGATGAAAATCCTGCCCTACAACCGGGTGTTGAAGGATCTGAACGGGATGACATCCGCGCAGTTGCTCGAAAAACTGGGCACGGTGTTTCTCATGCAGCCCAACGGCTCGGCCGTGCCATCGCGGGGGCATGAGCTGGCCCTGCATCTGGATGGGCAATGGCATTCGCTCCAGTTCAAGGCTCATCTGACTGCATCCAACGACCCGATCGAACAGCTCGATGTGACGCTCCTTCAAAAGCACGTGCTGGCACCGTTGTTCGGGATCGATGACCCGCGCACCAGCAAACGCATCAGCTTTGTTGGCGGCATTCGTGGCACGACCGAGCTGGAGAAACTGGTCAAATCCGGCTCCTGCGCCTGCGCGTTCAGCATGCATCCGACCGGCATTGACGAGTTGATGAACATCGCCGACGCCAACGGCATCATGCCGCCCAAGAGCACATGGTTTGAACCCAAGCTCCGCGACGCCATGTTCTGCCACATGATTTGATCCTGCTGCCAACCCTGACAAACTCCCTGCTACCATGAAAATTGTTCTCGCTTACTCGGGCGGTCTCGACACCTCGGTCCTCATGTCCTGGATAAAGGAAAAGTATAACGCGGAAATGATCGGCTTTTGCGCCGACATCGGCCAGGAGGAGGAACTCCACGGCCTCGAAAAGAAGGCCATCAAGACCGGCGCCTCCAAGATTTACATTGATGACCTGCAGGAGGAATTCGCCAGGGACTTCATCTTCCCCATGATCCGTGCCGGGGCCATCTACGAGGGCCAATACTTCCTCGGCACCTCCATCGCGCGCCCGCTCATCGCCAAGCGCATGGTGGAAATCGCCCGCAAAGAAAAAGCCGACGCCATCGCGCACGGTGCGACCGGCAAGGGCAACGACCAGGTTCGCTTCGAACTCACCGCCGCTGCGCTCGCGCCGGACTTGCAGGTCATTGCCCCGTGGCGCGACGAACGGTATCGCAGCGAGTTTCCCGGTCGGCAGCAGATGATTGATTACTGCGCCAAGCACAAGATTCCCGTGCAGGCCAGCGCCAAGAAACCGTATTCGATGGACCGCAACCTCCTGCACATCTCCTACGAGGCCGGCATTCTCGAAGACCCGTGGTATGACAGCTACGACCTCAAGAACCGCGGCTATTTCTGCACGCTCTCCTGCCTGCCCGAAGACGCGCCGAACAAACCCGAGTTCGTCGAACTCGATTTCGTGAAGGGCGACTGCGTTGCGGTCAACGGCAAGAAGCTGAATCCGCTCGGTGTGATGAAGGCGTTGAACAAGCTTGGCGGCAAACACGGCGTCGGCCGCGTGGACATGGTGGAGAACCGCTTCGTCGGCATGAAATCCCGCGGCGTGTATGAGACGCCCGGCGGCGCGATCCTGCATTTCGCGCATCGCCAGATGGAATCGCTCACCATGGACCGCGAAGTCATGCACCAGCGTGATGCGCTCATCCCCAAGTATGCTGAACTCGTCTATAACGGCTTTTGGTATGCGCCCGAACGCCTCGCGTTGCAGGCTTACGTCGAGGAATCGCAGAAGAACGTCACCGGCACGGTGCGTGTGAAACTCTACAAGGGCAACATCATGGTTAGCGGCCGCAAGTCCAAAGTGAGCCTCTACAACCCGCACATCGCCACGATGGAAGCCGATCCGACGAAAGCTTACAACCAAGACGACGCCACCGGCTTCATCCGGTTGAACGGCCTGCGCTTGAAAGTCGCGGCGAAGGTGCACAAGAAAAAGTGAACCTTCCCGCGCTGCGGCGGTTGGTGTAGGGTTTCGGTATGACTTGGCAGCAGAAAATTGCTGATTGGCGGAAACTGAAACCGGCGGAGCGCAAAGCTCGACGATGGGCGGACGTTCCGCGCCAGGTCGCAGCGAGCATGGCGTTTGAAGGCGAACCGGTAGATTTGGAATGGCTGAAAACTCTACACAACCGCCGCACGCCACGCGCTTCGTAGAAACGACGCGTGGCATCCTCTCCTACGCACACCTCGCGCCGCTGTTGGCCGAGCGCGTGTTGCGGGTGTTGCAGGACATTGAGGACGATGTGTTCGCCACACGTCCGCTGGATGAGTCACTTCTGCTTGATCTCCATCGCAACATCTGCGGCGACCTCACGCCGGACTGGGCGGGAAAATTCCGTACCATGGAAGTCAATGTCGGACAGCATTCGCCGCCACCCTCACATCAAATTCCGATGCTCGTGCGCGATTACTTTGCCGACTTGAATGTTCGGTTGGGCGATTTGTCCGCCGGGAAGGAAGCACTGTTGTTGGAAACGCTGGCCTTCGCCGAGGGTCGCCTCCTGTTCATTCATCCGTTTGCCGATTTCAACGGACGCGCCACACGCCTGCTGCTGGCGGAAATTCTGCGCCGTCAGGAATTGCCGACCGTCGAGCTTGCACCCGATAACGACATCGCCCGCAAAAAATACATCCAGGCTTTGGAGGCGGCCGATAAAATGGACTGGACACCTCTGATTGAATTCTGGCAAGCGCGGCTTGAGGCCGTATAATGAATGCCACGATGGTAGCCGACCCGACCAAGGCCTACAACCAGGACGACGCCACCGGCTTCATCCGCTTGAACGGCCTGCGCCTGAAAGTCGCAGCGAAGGTGCGGGGGAAGAAGTGAATCGAAAGACAGGCGAAGCGAGAATGGAGCCAGTGGTCGGGATCGAACCGACGACCTACGGTTTACGAAACCGTTGCTCTGCCACTGAGCTACACTGGCGTCCGGAAGCGAACCTAATCGCGCCCCCTCGGCGGCGACAAGGATTTTCCCGGCCCCCTTCGCGCGACATTGGACAG
>CAYQCZ010000421.1:0-4255 GCA_964415955.1 uncultured Verrucomicrobiota bacterium
CGCAGTTTCCGGCAGAAAATGGTGAGGTAGATGTTGGTGTCGTCCTCGTGGGGGGTGATGATGACTGCCGGCGCCTTCATCAGTCCGGCGGCCTCCAGCACATCATGTTCGGCGGCGTTGCCGATGATGTATTTGTCCCGGTCCTTTTCCGGACAGAGTTTCAGGCGTTCCGGCAGCCTTTCGATGATGCGATAGTCGATGCCACGCGCCTGCAAGGCACGGCCCGTGGCGCGCCCCACCCTGCCACCACCGATGATCACCACGGGATCGTCGCTCACATGGTAGATGCAGAAAAGCTCGTCATACTGGCGCAGCTGATCGGACGAACCGGCGAGCACCAGGACGGTGTTCGGCGTGATGTGGGTGTTGGGGCCGGCGATCTCAAAGCGGCCCCGCTCCCATACGCCGATCACGGACACACCCACCATTTCGCGCAGCCTGGTCTCGGCGATGATCTTGCCCACCATGGGGGTCCCCGCCGCCGTCGCCTCGGCGATGTAGAGCCTGTCGAAATGCCCGATGACATGCGTCTCCGCGTCGCCGCCGATGGTCCGCCGCGCCAGGGACTGGCCCATCAATTCACCGAGCTGCACCACATGCGAGGCGCCCGCCAGCTTGAGGATTTCCATGGATTCCTTCGAACTGGCGGTGGCGATGACCGGCACCTCCTTGCACAGTTCGCGCACGGTGAAGGCCACGTTGGTGTTCGAGGTGTCGCTGCCCGATGCCGAGACCAGCGCGGCGCGGTTCACCCGGGCATTTTCGTAGGTGGCGGGGGTGTCCGGCTCGCCCAGCAGCACCTGGATCCCCATGTCATGCAGCTTGAGGGCCTCTTCAAGCTCGCGAACCACCAGGACATAGGGATACCCATACTGGGTCAGGCGCTTGATGAGCGACTGGGTGACCGGATTGAAGGAGGTGAGGATGACATGACCACTGGTTTCCGGAGGCAGTTCGCGCGGCGCGCGGGCGGCGGATTGCGCCACCATCCACGGCGCATAAAAGAACTCGATGAAGGTGAACGGCAGCAGCACCAGCAGATAAAGCATGCCCGAGATCAGCACGACCATCGAAAACACCCTGCCGAGATCCGTGTGGAAAGTGATGTCACCGAAGCCCAGCGTGGACATCACCGTCAACGCCCAGTAAAAACCGGTGAACCAGCTGTGATGCTGCCCTTCCCGCTCCATCAGGAGATGGAAGATGACCGCATAAGCCGTGACCATGAGCACCAGCACCAGCAGGTATTTGCCCAGCAGCAGCATGTTCCGGCGGCTGGGCCGGTGCTCCAGAAAAAACAAAACCTGGCTGATCAGAAACTTCATGCAATGGCGAGCGCGTCTCTTTGTATGTGGAAACCAGGCCGGCGACAACACCTACTCGAAAGCGCATCCCGCACGCTCCCGGCGCGGCGATTTCCGTTTTGAGGCCGAGATTGTTTGCATTTTGTGAACCTTTTTTGCATCTAACAGGACAACATTAAGCCGTTATGCAGAGCACAACACCCATCTTGCCGCGCCTCACCGCCCCGCAGCGGTTCCGCGCGCCCAAGAAAAACATCCCGCCCACCAAGATCATGCGGGACCACGTGCTCAAGGCCGTCCGCCACTACGTCGCCGAGCACAATCCCGTGCCGCCCATGCCCCTGGAGGAACTCAAACTCCACGCGGACAAGGTCGTCGGGATGCTCCGCTGCGACCCCATCTACCGCGACTACATCGGCATCCTCATCAACAACGAGATGTGGCGCGAGACCCTCGCGCAAATCCCCTTTGAACGCCGCCTGCTGCTTCTGCCCAAGTGCCTGCGCGTGGAAAGCAAGTGTCCGGCGCCCTTCGATGAGTTCGGCCTGTTGTGCAAACAGTGCGGCCTGTGCTCGATCCAGGATCTGCAAAACGAGGCGGAACGCCTGGGCTACGCCTTCCTGGTGGCCGAGGGCTCGGCCATCGTCATGTCGCTGATCCAGACCGGAAAGATCGAGGCCATCGTGGGCGTGAGCTGCATCAACGTCCTGGAACGCGCCTTTCCCTACATGGAAGCCGCCGCCGTGCCCGGCATCGCCATCCCCCTGCTCCAGGACGACTGCATCGACACCACCGTGGACCTCGACTGGATCTGGGATGTGATCCACCTGACCAGTGACGACAAGACACGCCGCCTCGACCTGGGCGCCCTGCGCGATGAAGTGGACACGTGGTTCAGCCCGGAATCGCTTGCCGGCATCATGGGCCGGGGAGAGGGCCGCACAGAGGAGGTCGCGCGCGAGTGGCTGGCCCGCGCGGGCAAACGCTGGCGTCCGTTCCTGGCCATCGCGGCGTATCAGGCATTGCGCGATGAACCCGGTGCGCCGCTGCCGGAGGACATCCGGAAAATTGCCGTGGCCGTGGAATGCTTCCACAAGGCCTCGCTCATTCACGATGACATCGAGGACAACGACACGCAGCGTTACGGGGAAAAGACCCTGCACGAGGAGCATGGCCTGCCCGTGGCCCTGAACGTCGGCGACCTGCTGATCGGAGAGGGTTACCGGCTGATTGCCGCCTGCCAGGCCTCGGCGGCGCAGAAGGCGGCCATGCTGCGTGTCGCCAGTGAAGGCCAGCGCCAGCTCTGCCGGGGCCAGGGGGCTGAACTGTTCTGGACGCGCCAGCCCGCGCCCCTCGACGCAGCGGCGGTGATCGAGATTTTCCGCCAGAAAACCGCCCCCGCCTTCGAGGTCGCGCTCCAGTTGGGCGCAATCTACGCCAGCCTGGAAAAACAGGAGGAAGTCGCACCGGTATTGACCGCCTACAGCGAAGCCCTGGGCGTGGCCTATCAGATACGCGACGACCTGAGCGACCTTGGGACTTCCGGGGAGACAAACGACATTGAGGGCATCCGCCCGAGCCTGCTGCTCGCCATCGCCACGGAACGCGCCAGGAACGGCCAGGGCGAACTGCTGGAATCCTGGTGGCGACGCCAGCCGCTGGCCGGAGTGGATGCCGCCAGGGTGGAGTCGCTCTACCGCGAGTTGCGCGCCGATGAACGCGCCCAGACGCTGCTGGAAAACTACAAGGAACAGGCCACTCAATCGCTTCGCGCCCTGGAAAACCCGAACCTCAAGGGCCTGCTCCGGCGGGTCATCGGCAAAATCTTCAACGACACCGAGATCAAGGGCTGGTGCGGGGAGTTCGAGGATCTCAACCTTCCGGAAAACCGGGAGGCCGCCACGCCGGCCGCGCCTGCGTTGACTTGAGGACAACCCGAAAATAGACTTGCGGCCATGTCGGTAGAGCCAAGACAGGCCGCCAAGCGGAAGTTCATGGAGTTCCTCGCCGCGAGGAGCCTCCGGGTGACAGCGCAGCGTCAGGCCATCGTGGACGCCGTCTTCAGCACGGAAGCCCATTTCACCGCCGACCAGCTTCTGGAATGGTCCCGCCAGCGGGACGGCTCGGTGTCCCGCGCCACGGTCTATCGCACCCTGCCCCTGCTCACCGAGAGCGGCCTGGTGCGCGAGATGGACTTCGGCAAGGACCACAAGTTCTACGATCCCAATTACTGCGATCATCCCAACCACAACCACATCATCTGCCAGGATTGCGAACGGATCGTGGAGTTCGAGAGCGAGCAGATCGCCCGGCTGGAGGATGAAATCTCGACCAGGATGGGGTTCAGTGTCCGCTCGCAGCGCCTGCAGATCACCGGCGCCTGCGAGGAATTGAAACGCAAAGGCACCTGCACCAAGGGCAAGTGCAACTGACCCCCCGGCGGCCTGAAAGCAGTGGCGGGCACCTCCCTGGGGGCGGCAAAAATCCCGCCGCAGTGCCTCTTGCCATTTTTCCGGCAGACTCTTAACGTCGCGCCCACCAGCCGCCTATGAAATCTGCCGTCCGCATCAAACTGTCCGTGATGATGTTCCTCCAGTTCTTTGTCTGGGGAGCATGGTTTGCCACCTTGGGTGCCTGTCTGGCCACCAACAATCTCTCAGCCATCATCGGCGACGCCTACGGCAGCGCGCCGATCGCCGCCATCATCGCGCCGCTGTTCCTTGGCATCGTCGCCGACAGGTTCTTCAACTCCGAAAAGGCCATGGGGGTGCTGCACCTGATTGGCGGCGGCCTGCTGTTCATGGCACCAGGACTGATCGCCAAGGGCGACGGCAAGACGCTCGTGTGGGTCTGCACCGCCTACATGCTCTGCTACATGCCGACGCTCGGCCTGAGCAACACGATCGCCTTCACGAACATTGACGACCGCAACAAGTTCCCCGCCCTGCGCG
>CAYQCZ010000422.1:0-4251 GCA_964415955.1 uncultured Verrucomicrobiota bacterium
TTTGCGACAACACCCCTTGTTGGCCGATGCTGTTGCGGCGCGAATTTCGACGCCACACATCCCGCATTTCGAATTCGGTTCCATGCGAACTACCACCATGTTTACACCGCTCCATAGGAGAGCATCGCATCGGCCACCTTCACAAACCCGCCGATGTTCGCGCCGTTGACGTAGTTAATATAGCCATCGTCCTGCTGGCCGTATTTGGAGCACTGGTCGTGGATGCCTTTCATGATGGCCTGCAGGCGCGCGTCCACCTCGTTGCGCGTCCATGCAATGCGCATCGCGTTCTGACTCTGTTCAAGCCCGCTCACCGCCACGCCGCCGGCATTGGCCGCCTTGCCGGGACCGAACAGCACCTTTGCATCAAGAAATGCCTTCGTGGCCTTGAGCCCTGTCGGCATGTTGGCCCCTTCCGCCACGGCCAGCACACCGTTCTTGATCAATGCCTGTGCGTCCTCGATGTGAATCTCATTCTGTGTGGCGCAGGGAAAGGCCAGATCACACTTCACGCCCCACGGCTTTTCCCCGCGATGAAATGACGTTCCTTTGAAATGTTCCGCGTATTCCTGGATGCGCCCGCGACGACGCTCCTTCAGATCCCTCAGCCAATCCCACTTTTCCATGGTGATGCCATTGGGATCGTGGATGAACCCGGATGAATCCGATGCTGTAAGCACTTTCACACCAGCGCCGATGAGCTTTTGAATGCAGTAAAGCGCCACGTTGCCGGACCCGCTGACCACAGCGGTCCTGCCCTCCAGCCCATGACCGCGCGCTGCCAGCATGTTTTCCATGAAATACACCGCGCCGTAACCGGTGGCCTCGGTGCGAACAAGGCTGCCGCCAAAGGACAACCCCTTTCCGGTGAGTGTGCCAACGAAGCGGTTTTCCAGCCTTATGTATTGCCCAAACATGTAGCTGATCTCACGCCGGCCCACACCAATGTCGCCCGCTGGCACATCCGTGTCTTCGCCAATGTGCCGGTGCAACTCGATCATCAACGACTGGCAGAACCGCATCACCTCGTGCTCGCTTTTGCCCTTTGGGTTGAAGTTCGCGCCGCCCTTTGCGCCGCCCATGGGAAGGCCAGTAAGGCTGTTCTTGAACGTCTGTTCGAAGCCGAGAAACTTCAGCACGCTCAGCGTCAGGTCCGGATGAAATCGCATCCCGCCCTTGTAAGGTCCAATGGCATGATTGAACTGGACCCGCCATGCCCTGTTCGCGCGGAAATTGCCCCGGTCATCCTCCCAGGTGACACGGAAGATGACAATCCGGTCCGGTTCGGTCATGCGCTCCAGAATCTGCGCATCGCGATACCGCTTGTTCTGGAGAACAAACGGCATGAGGGATTCAACAACCTCCTGCACCGCCTGGTGAAACTCAGGTTCGCCGGGGTTCCGACGCGTGAGCCCGCGCATGAACTTCCTGACCTCGGCCTCGGCAGACTTGGCATTGTGCCTCATAGTAATTCGTATGGTTGGAGGTGCTGCTCCAGTTATGGCAGGACGACAAGCTTGCTCCAAGTCGGCATTTCGCAAGTCGCGCCTTCGATTGATGTATCGTGTGGTGGCGGATGGCCTCTCTTCAATGTGACATCGTGAGCATCGTCTCGTTGACCTCCTCGCAAACCACTCCATGACGACCAACCTGCCAACGACCGTGGAGGGCGGACGATTCGCGCAAGGAGACTTTATGGACCCGGACTCAGTTGCCGACTCAATCGGGCTATAGACCGCATCGGGATCACTGTCGAATCAACTCATTGTGGCATTGCCACAGGAATTTCCTCTTGGCATTACTTTCAAGGTTCTGCGATTTCACAAACACCCGCTATGCTTCATTCGTTGGTCGTTTTGATGACTCGCCTGATCACGGGCACGCATTCGACCTGGGTGGATTGCAGGCCGGAAACGGACAGCGTGCGTGTGTATTTCGCGAATCACGGGAGTCACCTGGATTTCGCGGCACTGTGGGCGGCGCTGCCGGAGGGGATTCGCAGGAAAACCCGCCCCGTCGCAGCACGCGATTATTGGGGGCGGAATCATTTCACACGCACTGTGATCGGCTTGTTCAACGGTCTGCTCATCGCGCGCGAGGGCATCACGAGAAAGGACAACCCGGTGGAGCAAATGGCCGTCGCAATGCAGGGCGGGGATTCGCTCATCCTTTTTCCGGAGGGAACGCGCTCACGCGACGGCACCATGGGCGAATTCAAGTCCGGCCTCTATCATCTCGCCACGAGGATGCCGGACGTCGAGTTTGTGCCGGTGTATCTGCAAAACCTCAACCGCATCCTGCCAAAGGGTCATCTGCTGCCGATTCCCCTCATCAGCAGCGTTGTGTTCGGCGCGCCTCTGGCCATCCGGCCGGGCGAAGCAAAACAGGTCTTTCTGCATCGTGCACGAGATGCCGTGCTCAACCTGATGCCGCGCTCATGCGTGGCAAACGTGGAGGTGGCTGCTTGAACTGGTCCTCCCACGCCATCCAGCACCTGCTGCTCGCCGTTTTCGGGATTCTGACTGTCGCGAGCATCATCGGATATGTGTTGTCGCAGAAAGCCACCACACCAGAAAGCCGTGCGATCATTGCCAACATGAACGCCCGCACCAAGAGCTGGTGGTTCATGGTGCTGGTGATGTTCACCGCGCTGGCCATGGGGCCTCTGGTAGCCACGGTGGTATTCGGTCTCGTTTCGTTCCTCGCCTTGCGGGAGTTCCTGACTGTGACGCCGACACGTCCTGCGGATCATGCGGCGCTGTTCGTGGCCTTCTTCGTCGTGCTGCCCTATCAATACTGGCTCGTTCATACGCGCTGGTATGGGATGTTTGCGATCATGATCCCTGTCTATGCCTTCATCCTGCTGCCCATGCTCGCGACGCTGAGTGGTGATGCGACCGACTTTCTGGATCGCAGTGCGCGCGTTCAATGGGGCCTGATGGTTTGTGTCTATTTCATCAGCCACATTCCCATGCTGCTTGCGCTGAACATCGAAGCACCCTCCACAGGAATGGCCGGTCTGGTGCTGTTCCTGATCGCCGTGACACAAGGGTCGGACGTGTTTCAATACGTGTGGGGCAAGCTGTGCGGACGCCGCCCCATCGCGCCAAAATTGAGTCCCAAAAAGACGATTGAAGGATTCATGGGCGGCGTGCTCACTGCGTCTGCAATGGGAGCCGGCATGTTCCGCCTGACGCCGTTCAGTCCCTGGCAGGCGGCCTCAATAGCCCTGTTGCTATGCGTCATGGGCTTCTTTGGCGGCCTGGTCATGTCCGCCATCAAACGCGCCCGCGGCATCAAGGACTGGGGCACACTGATCGAAGGGCACGGAGGCATGATGGATCGCATTGACTCGCTGTGTTTCTCCGCACCGGTCTATTTCCACATTCTCCGGTATTTCTTTGCAGCGGACTGAACTTTTTGAACAAGCTCGCCCACCGCGCATGACAAGTGAACACGCCGCCCGTCGCCCGCTGACATCAAGGGGCACCGCCTGGGCCCGATACTTCTCCCGCGCCATGTTGCGCGCCGGCTTCACCCCAAACGCGGTTTCCCTGCTCAGCCTTGTGTTCGCCGCGATCGGTGGCGCTTCCGCATGGCATGCCTCGAAAACAGATGTTTCCCCCTGGTTCTGGTTCGTGGCTGCCGCCGGAATCCAACTGCGCCTTTTCTGCAACCTCATGGACGGAATGCTGGCCGTGGAAGGCGGTTTGAAATCATCCACAGGCGAACTGTTCAATGAAATCCCGGATCGAATCGCCGACGCCTTGATACTGGTTCCGCTGGGCTACGCGGGAGAAACCAGCACGACCGTTGCCTTGGGATGGGCCGCCGCGTGCGGTGCCGTGTTCACGGCTTATGTGCGGGCACTTGGCACGACCTTGCTTCTCCGCCACGACTTCTGCGGCCCGATGGCCAAGCCACACCGAATGGCAGCTGCGACCCTCGGTTGCCTGGGAATGCTCGCTGCGGCATTGTTGAACAGGGACATGGACCTGATCTGCTGGACTTTGCTGGTGATCAACGTCGGTATTGTCATCACCAGTTGGCGGCGCATCGTCCATCTGGCGAAGGCATTGAAAAACCGCAAGCCATGAATGTTCAACGACTTCAATTCACCGCCGATGACGGAGCCACCTTGCACTACAAGGCATGGAACGCCGGTGCCAGTCGCTCACTCATCCTGCTTCATCGAGGCCATGAACACGCGGATCGATGGGATCCCGTCGTGCCTCATCTGGAACACCCGGA
>CAYQCZ010000423.1:0-4246 GCA_964415955.1 uncultured Verrucomicrobiota bacterium
AGCCATGTGCCCGGCAGGCTGCCGCGCGGGTTGGCCTGCCCTGGTGTGGGTCTGGTGCGGGCCAGACCAGGAATCTCGTAGTCGTCCGCCGTCCGTCTGAGGACATTGAATTGAAATGCCAGGGAATCCTTTCCAAGCGTCGTGCTCAGGGCCCCCATGCGCTCGTCGGACACGGACATGTAGCGGGTCTCCACCTCGCCTTCCACCAGTCTCTTTGGTGCGGTGACAGGGATGTTCTTGGTCTCCACATCCACCGCGCCCCCGATGGCCGACCCGCCATAAAGGATGGTGGCCGGTCCACGCAGGATCTCCACCTGGCGGATGAACATGGGCTCGATGGCCACACCATGATCCGGACTGCTGAACGAGATGTCCCCCGTGCTCAGCCCGTTGTGGAGCATCCGGACACGGTTGCCATCGAAGCCCCGGATAACCGGGCGGCTGGAGCCGGGCCCGTAAGAGGTGGAACTGACCCCCGCCTCCCATCCAAGCGTGTCGCCCAGCGATGACTGCATCTTCAATTCGAGATCCTCGCTCCTCAATACCGTGCCGGAGCCGAGTTTTTCACCACCAGGCGGCAGGCGGTCTCCCGTCACCACCACCTCCGGAAGCGCGAGCGCATTCGTCGTCCCGGGCTGGTTCGTCACCGTTTGCGAATGACCACGCCACACGGAAATCATCAGGGAAACGGCAATCCCACAGGAAAGGCGCTGCCTTCTTGAACGGTTGCGCGACCAGACGGGTTCTGTGGCGTGCGTCCTCATTATTTCGCCCCGGCCAGCCTGGCCTGCAGTTCCAACAACCGCTTCTCCACCTCCTGCGGATGCGGCGTAAGGTTTTTCCAGAGCCTTGTGTATTCGATGGCCCTCGACCAGTTGCCCTCCTTTTCCTCAAGCATCGCAAGACTGGCAACCACCTGAAGCTTCACGAATTCGTCCGGCTCGAAGCCGGCTTCCGACTGTTCATTCCAATAGCGCAATGCCAGCTCCCACAGATTCCGGGCCCGCCCGGGTTCCTTGCGGTTCTCTTCATACAGGCGGCCCAGTTCGAACAGGATCTCCGGACTTTTCGGATTGGCCTTGAGCCCGTCCCGAAGAAACCACTCGGCCTCGTCCACCTTGCCCATGCGCTGCCGCAGCCAGTAGGACGCCGTCGTGTAGGTCTCGATGCGCTGCGGATCCAGCGAGGCGGACATGCGGACCCACGGCAGTATCTCGCGCACCTCGGGGGAATCCCCCAGTTCAACAGGCGACTCCGCATCATGGTCGTGATGATGGGCGCCGCCTTCGTCCAGATGGGTGTGAACCGAAGGGAAAAAATTGCGGCTGAATCGCTCGATCCAATCCCGCGGCTTGTCCATGAAATCGTGTTCTTCGCCCTTGTTTTGACCGCTCACAACGCCCGCGTCCTCCGCAATGTGCGCCGTCTGGAACGCCTCCCGGTTGTCAAAGATGCTCGGGTAGTAGCCGCTGTGGAAATACGCATCAGCCTTCACGAAGAAGTGGCTGGCAAAGATGCGGCGGCTGTCACCCATGAGCACGGTGAGCAGGTCCTTTTGCTGTGCGTGCCCGCCGGACCATGCGTGGGCGCGCGGCTGCAGCCAGGCGGCCAGCCCGAAGCAGACCACCAGCAGCAGCACGGCCACCAGCCTGGGGGAGGGGCCGTTCATGCGGTGATCACCTTGCGCTTGAACGCCCAGCAGGCGGCGAGCAGGAAAAAGCCCGTGTAGGCCGCTGCGTAAAGAATGGCCGCCAGCCACACCGGCCAGCGGATCAGCGGCCAGTTGTGGATGATCAACTGGCGCACATCAAACAACTCGAGGTGCGGCAGGACGTAATAGACGGCGTAGAGGATGGTGCTCTGCGGCTCGGGTTGCTGCAGCGCGATCACGTTCAGATACCGCCCGAGCAGCAGCACCGCCGCGCTCACGATGAAGCAGATGGTGGCGTTGGAGGACGGTGCCGCAAACACCAGCGATCCCAGTAGGGTGAAGGCAATCACGATGGCCAGCATCGCCCAGTGCAGCACGGCGGCCTGGAAGTAGTTCACCACCAGCCACGAAGTCTCCCGGCTGGACACCAGAAGACCGAAGAACAAATAAAAGCACGCCAGGGCGATGCCGCAGGCAAGCCAGCAGCCCAGGAACTTGCCCAGCACCACCTGCGAACGGCTCAGCGGCTTGGCCAGCAGGGGGAATATGGTGCGGCTCTCGCATTCCTGCGGAATCTGCCGCGCCGTGGTGGTGATGGAGATGACCAGCATGGACACCCAGATCAGCAGAAGGCAGATCTCCTTCAGGTAACGCACAATGCGGTCTTCGTTGAAGAAATTCACGCTGCCCATCATCACACTGATCAGGGCGGTGAGGATGAACAGGACATAAAAGTCCTTGCGGCGGTAAAGCTCCTTGATGACCACCGTGGCAATGGCGAGGGTGATGTTCATGGCATGGATCTGCATGGGCGGCACAGAGGCGTGGAGAATCTGCCCGCAGGCAGAAAAGGCGAACGGACGGACACGGTAGAAAGGACAACACCCGTGTCCGCCACTGGGGAACCAACCCGTCGCCGCTCCACGCTTCTGTGACGCCGCATGTTCATGTTGATTGCTGGATGACTTTGCCGGCGGCGACGGCGTCGTTGTAGCCAATGACTTTCAGGAAGGCTTGTTCGAGGTTGCAGGCATGGCGTGTGAGTATCTCCTGCAACGTGCCTTCCTCCTTCAATTCGCCCTGGTGCAGGATCGCCACCCTGTCGCAAATAGTCTCGGCCTCACCCAGCTCATGCGAGGAGAAGAACACGGTCTTGCCCTCGTTTTTCAGGCGCTGGATGATTTCCCGCACCTTCATGCGTCCTAGCGGATCCAGCCCGCTGGTCGGCTCGTCCAGCACCAGCAGGTCGGGATCATTGATGAGCGCCTGGGCGAGCCCGGCCCTTTGTTGCATGCCCTTGGAGTAGGTCTTGATGAGCCGTCCTCGCGCATGGTCCAGCTCCACGAGTTTGAGCACCTCATTGATGCGCTTCTCAGTGGTCGCCTTGTCCAGTCCGAAGGTCCTGGCATAAAAGCGAAGCAATTCCTCCGCAGTCAG
This sequence comes from uncultured Verrucomicrobiota bacterium, assembly GCA_964415955.1. GTDB lineage: Bacteria > Verrucomicrobiota > Verrucomicrobiia > Limisphaerales > CAYQCZ01 > CAYQCZ01. Next base: position 3,089 of record CAYQCZ010000423.1, read on the forward strand.
GAATTTGTAGTAGTAGGTCAGTTCGGGGAGGTAGCCAAGACGCCTGCGCGCATCCGGATCGCTGGCATTGACGCCGAAAATCTTCGCGCTCCCCTGCGTGGGCCGGGTGAAGCCCAGCAGCACGTTCATGGTGCTGGTCTTCCCGGCTCCATTGGGCCCAAGGAAGCCATAGGCCTGTCCGGCGTGGACAGTCAGGGAAAGGTTCTTCACCGCCACCTTGGTCTCCTGAGCACTCTTGTATTCGATCCTCAGCGATTCAATCTGGACAATGGTTTCCATGGTTACTGTGGTGGCATTTCACCATCCAAACATCCCCCGACATGGATCGACAGAAGCATAACCCCTGTCGCAATCAATGCATGACTCGAAGGGCTGAACTTTAATGCGGTCAACATACGAACCATCTCCGACAGATTCCCGCCATCACGGCGGACACACAGACAAAGGAACCGACCGCACACAGGGCACGGCCAGTGAAACGCTCAGACAAGTGTGGAACTCGGAGGGGCGCGTCCAGGAAGGAGCAGGAAGGAGCCTTGCGGCGGCAGGAGAACCGCATGGCAGGCAGAAAGGAACTGAACCCTGTGGCACGGCTGCGCGACGGTCAACGCGGGGTCACTGACATCCAGCACACCGTGCGCAAAAAGCGAAATCGCGCAATGATGACCGGCATCATCCGCGTCCTCATGCACGCCCTCGTGCCATCCACCCGCAGAAGCGATGAAACCCAGCACCAAAAGCAGGACGGCCATCAGGGCAGCAAGACCAGCCGCCAAAGGTCTTCGGTGTGCTGAGGTGAAATGGCTCATTTGCAAATCGGTTGCAATTAATACCCAAGCTCAAAGTCTGGCAAGTCCAAAGATGATTCCCGGCAGGCCATGCCGACACTTCGGCATCAAGGGCTTGTCTTTCAATCCCCGCAAACGCAATCTGACGCCATGTCCGACATCGCTGCATTCGTAAAACACGGTGGTGAGCAAATCACACCGCGCATTCTGACCGGCATCCACAAGAAGCTGCCCATGCTCAAGCTTGAGTTCGCGCAGATCAATGATCCCAAACACCCCCACCTAGTGAACCAGCTCGAGTTTCTGGCGGATTTGGTGGAGGATTTTGTGGAGGGTGCGGACACCGATCTGCCGCTGGTCGCCGTGGCCG
>CAYQCZ010000424.1:0-4240 GCA_964415955.1 uncultured Verrucomicrobiota bacterium
ACAGCGACGCCAACAACTGGTCCGCCCACAAGCTGCTGGCCGAGGCCGCCATGGCCTTGAACCTGCCCCGCACGGCCATCCTGTCGCTGGAACTGGTGCGACGCAACAATCCGTCCGACCGCGATGCCGCGGTCAACCTGGCCAGGGCCTACCTTGCCCACAACCAGGCGTCCAAGGCCCAGGCCATTTATGAGGAGCTCATCAAGGCCAATCCCAATGACGCCGAGATTGTCACCGCCTCCAAGCAGCTCGCGGCGCAGCGCACGCTGGATGAACAGGGATACTCGAAGCTCGAATCGGGCGATGGTTCCTACCGCGACGTCCTCAAGGACAAGCACGAGTCGGTGCGGCTGGAGCAGGAATCGCGCATCCACAAGGACGAGGACACCATCGCCACAATGATCGACCGCAAGTATGACGAGCTGCGTGCCGATCCGTCGAATCTCACCGCCGCGCGTGAACTGGGCGATCTCTATGTGCAGGCCAAGGATTACACCAACGCGCTGAAATATTACCAGATGCTGGCGGAGCTGCCCGGGGCCGATCCCACGCTCGACAAGGTCATCTACTCGGTGAAATTGAAGGAGTTTGACACGAAGAAGGCGGCACTGGACAAGGCGGCTCCCGACCACGAGGAGCAACTGGCCGCCTTGCAGCAGGAACGTGAACATTTCCAGTTCGAGCACTGCAAACGCACGGCGGACAAATATCCAAACGATCTGGCGGTCAAATACGAACTGGGCACGCATTACTTCCGGCAGGGCATGGTCAACGAGGCCATCCAGGAGTTTCAGAAATCCCAGCGTGATCCCCACCGGCGTCTTCAATCCGTCTTTTATCTGGGCAAGTGTTTCGCGGCCCGCGGCATGAATGAAATGGCCGTGCGCCAGCTCACCAATGCCATCAATGAAAAGCAGGGGATGGACGACGAGAAGAAGGACATGATTTACACCCTCGGCGAGGTGTATGAGAAAATGGACAAGCCCGAGGAGGCCATCAAGCAATACGAGCGCATCTACGAACTGGACATCACCTACCGTGACGTCGCCCAGAAGGTGGATGCCTTCTACGCCGGAGGCGGCAAGAGCTGAGCCGGTCCTGGCAGGCTTTAATTGAGCCTGTGCAGCAGGTAATGCGCGATGGCGTCGAGCGCCTGCGCCCGCCCGCCAAACGGTTTCAGTGCCGCAAAGGCCTTACCAGTAAGACCGGCGGCCACTTTTCTTGATTTTTCCAGACCCAGAATCGACGGATACGTGGCCTTTTGCGCGGCCAGATCCTTGCCCGCGGTCTTGCCAAGCTCCTCGCTGGTCCGGGTCACATCGAGAATGTCATCCACCACCTGGAAGGCGAGGCCGACATGGTAGCCGAAATCCGTGAGTGCCCGGAGCTGGCGGGGTGTGCAGTTCGCGCTCATGCCTCCCAGCCGCACCGAGCAGCAGAGCAGGGCGGAGGTCTTGCGTTCGTGAATGTATTTCAACTGGGCGCGGGAGGTGGGTTTGCCCTCGCCTTCGAGGTCCGCCACCTGTCCCGCGATGAGCTGCAATGACCCGGCGGCCCGGGCGATCTCCAGCACGACATCGCGGTGGGAATAGCGCTTCCAACCTTTGCATTGTGCGGCGATCTCGAACGCCTGGGTCAGCAGCGCATCCCCCGCGAGGATCGCGATGCCTTCACCGAAGACCTTGTGGTTGGTCGGCTTGCCGCGTCGGAAGTCATCGTTGTCCATGGCCGGCAGGTCGTCATGCACGAGTGAATAGGTGTGGATGCACTCCACCGCGCAGGCCAGTGGCAGCGCCGCATCCATCGACCCGCCGCATGCCTCCGCCGCTGCCAGGCAGATGGCCGGGCGGATGCGTTTGCCGCCCGCGTAAAGCGAGTAGCGCATCGCCTTGTGAATCGTTGCAGGCTTGGCGCCTGCCCTCGGCAGGAACCCGTCCAGGGCCGCATTCACCGCGTCCGTGCAGGTCTTGAGGTAGCCGTTCAGGTCAAAGGGCTCCGCATGGGGAGCGTTTGGGCGTTTCGACATGGGGCGTGTTGTAGGCAATGCCACCCTCCGGCGCAAGTTCCGGCTCCCGCCGGCCACCGTCATTCAGGGTTAGCAAATCCGGCGGCGGCCATTACAGTGCGCGCGTGTCGCACAAGAACCTCGGGCCGCCACTGCGCTGGGTTGACCGCCACCACATCGAGTGGAAGGGCCGTCGGCTGCTCTGCTTTGGCGGGTGCGATTATCACCGGCTCTCGATGCACTCCGCCGTGGTGCGCGCCGCGGCACTGGCCTTGAAACGTCACGGGCTCAACGTGGCCGCCTCCCGGGCGACCACCGGGAATCATCCCCTGTTTGCCGGGCTTGAAAGGAAGCTGGCGCACTTTTTCAAGGCACCCGCCGCGCTGCTCACGCCCAACGGATTCCTCACAAACATGGTCGTGGCCGAGGCCCTGCGTGGTGAAATCGACCTGGCACTCGTCGATGAACGATCCCATGCGTCATTGACGATGGCCGCCGAGCATCTGGGCTGCACCGTGCACCGTTTCCCGCACCGGGACGCCCGCGCGCTTGGGCGGCTGCTGGAATCTCACGGGCGGGGCCGCCGGCTGGCGCTCCTGACCGACGGGATGTTTTCCCATGATGGCAGCGTGGCGCCGCTGGCCGAGTATGACCGGGTGTTGCCGGACGATGCGGTCATCGTCGTGGACGATGCGCATGGTGCCGGTGTTCTGGGCAGGTATGGGCGGGGCACATTGGAGCACGCGTCTGTGACCCGGCGGCGTGTGATCCAGAGCGTGACCCTCAGCAAGGCGTTCGGCACGCATGGCGGGGCGGTTCTTGGCAGCCGCGCCTTCGCGGACAGGGTGCTGACGGCGAGCAGATCCTTTGCCGGGGCGACCCCCATGCCGCTGCCGCTGGCCGGAGCCGCCATCGCCGCGTTGAGCCGGGTGGCCGGGGATGACAGGCTGCTGGGCCGGCTTCATCGCAACACGGCATTTGTGAAGGAGTCCCTCAACCGGAAGCACTGGCCGTCGGTGCGGACGCCGGGTCCGAGCGTGTGTTTCACACCGGAAAATGCCCGTGAGCGTGAACGGCTGGGAAAAGCCCTGCTGGTGGCCGGAATTTTTCCATCGCTGGTCCGTTACGGCGCGGGCCCGTCGGGCGGGTATTTCCGGTTTGTGATTTCCAGCGCCCACACGCGCAAACAGCTTGGGGCGCTTGTGTCCGTGCTGGCGACGATCAAGGATTAAGACCATGGACGATCCTCTGTGCATCGAGTTTTTCAACCGTTACACCCGCCGGGTCGAGCGCGAGCGGGTGTATGGAGCCGGCTGGCTGCGCTGGACGTATGTGAATCCTTTTGGGCGGCTTGCCCTGGAGCTTGTGGCCAAACGCGCCCTTTTCTCGCGCTGGTATGGGTGGCGCATGGACCGTCCGGCCAGCCGTCACAGGGTGCCGCCGTTCATCCGTGAATTCGGCGTGGATGTCTCGGAGTTCGCGGATTCACCGGAGTCGTTCAGGACCTTCAACGAGTTTTTTTATCGCCGGCTCAAACCGGACGCGCGCCCCATTGACGCGGACCCGGCGCATGTCGTATTCCCGGCCGATGGCAGGCACCTTGGCTTTCAGGATGTGTCCAGGGTGGACGCCGTGTTTGTGAAGGGACAGCGGTTTGATCTGCCCGCACTGCTGGGGGATGACGCGCTGGCTGGACGTTATGCGGGCGGTTCGCTGGTGTTGTCCCGGTTGTGCCCGGTGGACTACCACCGTTTTCACTTTCCCGTCGCATGCGTCCCTGGTGAACCGCGCCAGATGCATGGCTGGCTGTATTCGGTGAATCCCATCGCCCTGCGCAGACGCCTGGCATACCTGTGGGAGAACCGGCGGATGATCACGGAGTTGCGGACGGAAGCCATGGGCACGGTGCTCATGCTCGAGATAGGTGCGACCAACGTGGGATCGATGGAGCAAACCTTCCGGCCTGGGGCGGGACTGCCGAAAGGTGCGGAGAAAGGCTTTTTCAGGTTTGGCGGCAGTTCGACCATCACGCTGTTCGAGCCCGGACGCGTGACCCTGTCGGAGGATTTGGTGACCCACACCGCTGGACGACGGGAGTTGTATGCCCGCATGGGGGATGTGATGGCACGGGTGAACCCGGCTGCCTGAGCACATGACAGCTTGCCCCACAGGGGATTGGGCCTAGTGTAGTGTCCAACAAGTCATTGATATTATAGGAGGGTGGAGTATTCTGGA
>CAYQCZ010000425.1:0-4236 GCA_964415955.1 uncultured Verrucomicrobiota bacterium
CGAAGGGGACATTTTCATCGAGTCCAAATGGGGACATTCTCAAAGAGTCGAGACACGAGGCCGCCGCCTTGCTGTGCAACAATCGTGTGAAGACCTCCGCCTCGGTGGCTGCGCACCGCAAAGTTGCATTTACAGCGCTACGTGAAGGCTTGTCTCCGGGCTGTCTTGCTGGTGTCATGCGTCCAGCACAGACATGAAGACTTCGCACATCGCATGCATCGCCGCCGCATTGATGGCGGGCCACTGGGTTTCCTCATCGCTCACCGCCGCCGACGCCGGCAAGAAGGGCAAACGCGCCCAAACACCGGCGCCTCCATCAACCCCCAATCCGGATGCGCCCCGGCTGGTGCCGCCGGAATTGTTCATGCTGGAAGACCCGAAGCTGGAGGTGACCGTGTGGGCCACGTCGCCCTTGTTGCACAATCCGGCGAACATGGACTTTGACGCGCAGGGCCGCCTTTGGGTGACGCAGGGTGTCAATTACCGCCGCCACGAAGGCCGTGATCCCAACGGGGACAGGCTTGTGGTGCTGGAAGACACCGATGGCGATGGCAGGGCCGACAAGTCGTGGACCTTCGTGCAGGACAAGGAATTCGTCGCGCCGCTGGGTGTGGCGGTCTTCGACAACGTGATCGTGGTGTCACAACCGCCGAACATGATCGTCTATACCGATGTCAACCGCGACGCGAAGTTCGATCCCGCCGTGGACAAGCGGGAAATCCTTCTCTACGGCTTCAACGGTCGGAACCACGACCATTCGCTGCACTCGGTGACTGGCGGACCGGACGGCTTGTGGTATTGGAACCAGGGCAACACCGGCGCGAAGTTCACCGACAAGAGCGGCAAGACCTTTCAGATCGGCTCTCCCTACAAGGGCGGCGGCGGCACGTTCTTCGAGGATCCCACCACCTATGCCGGCAAGCGCAGCGATGACGGCCACGTGTGGGTGAGCGGGTTTGCCGCCCGCATGCATCCGGACGGCACGAAGGTGGAGATCATCGGTCATGGTTTCCGCAACAGCTATGAACAGTGTGTGACCTCCTTCGGCGAAGTCTTCCAAAACGACAACGACGATCCGCCCGCCTGCCGTGTGACCTATCTTCAGGAATACGGGTTCCTCGGCTTCTGCTCGGCGGATGGGCAGCGCGCCTGGCGCGGCGACAAACGCCCCGGCCAGAGCACGCAGGTCGCCGAGTGGCGTCAGGAGGATCCGAATACGATTCCTGCCGGCGATGTGTATGGCGGCGGCGCACCCACGGGGATTGTGTTCTATGAAAACGGCGCACTGGGCTCCAAATATCAGGGGATGCTGTTGAGTTGTGAAACCGGTCGCAACACGGTGTTTGGCTATTTCCCGAAGGCGACAGGGGCCGGGTATGAGTTGAACCGGTTCAGCTTCATGACCAGCAATCCGCGCGGCGAATTTGGCGGTTCGGATTTCATCGGGGGCAACAACACCGCAAAACCGGCGAACGAATCGTTGTTCACCCAGTTCCGCCCGTCCGATGTGATCGTGGGACCGGATGGGGCGATTTATGTGGCGGACTGGTTTGATCCGCGCACGGGCGGCCACACGGACCTGGACGAGACCACCTCCGGCACGATCTACCGCATCGCCCCCAAGGGCTTCAAACCCAGCGTGCCGAAGATCGACCTCGGTTCTGTCGATGGCGCCATTGCCGCGTTGAAGAGTCCCGCGGTGAACGTGCGCTGGACTGGTTTCAATGCCCTGAAGGCTCGTGGTGAATCCGCGCTTCCTGCCGTTCGCAAGGTGCTCAAGGATTCCAACCCATACATCGCCGCGCGCGCCATCTGGCTGCTGCCGCACCTTGGGCCTCAGGGCGTGAAGGCTGCGGAGGATTTGCTGAAGGACAAGGACGAGCGCGTGCGTGTGGCCGCGCTGCGTGCGCTGCGCCGCGTGAACGGTGACGTGCTTGGTTACGCGCAGCGGCTGGTGCATGACAAGAGCCCTGCTGTGCGGCGTGACGTGGCGCTCGCCTTGCGCAACCTTCCTTACGCGCAGACCAAGGACACGCTCCTGACCCTTGCGCGGAACTACACGGGCAATGATCCCTGGCTCTCTGCCGCCATCCGGTCTGCCGTCGAGGGCCATGAACCGGCCTTCTACACGGAGTTGGTCAATGCGGTGGATCCCGGCGAGCCATCGCGCTGGCCCAAGGGTTTTTCCGAGCTGGCGTGGCGTCTCCACGTTCCGCAGGCTGCGCCCGGGATGATCGCGCGCGCACTGGACTCCGGACTGCCACCCTCCGAACGCAAGGCGGCTGTTGTCGCCCTGGCCTTCATTGGCAATCGCGAGGCCGTTCACGGCATCGTGGAAACGGCCGCCAAGGCCGACGGCGTCACCAAGGCCGAGGCCATCTGGTGGCTGCTCAACCGCAAGGATTCCGACTGGAAAAACATGGCCCTGGACAACGTGCTGAAACAGCGGGGCATTTATGATCCGGACAGTGTGGAGATCACCGCCAGCACCATGCCGGAATCCACCGGCGAAGCACCCAAGGCCGAGGCCGTGGCGGCGCTCAAGGGCAATGCCGTCCGCGGCAAGGAAACCTTTGCCGGGCGCTGCCTCATGTGCCACCGCGTGGGATCGGAAGGCAACGAAGTCGGGCCGGACCTTTCGTTGTTCGGACGCCAGCAGCCTGCGGAGGTCATTGTGCAATCCATCATCAATCCCTCGGCAGAAATTGCGCACGGTTACGATGCCGACGTGGTGACGTTGAAGGGGGGGCAGCAGATTGAAGGCATCGTCCTCACGGATGGCAACCCGTTGGTGACACTCAGTGCCGGCGGCCTGGTGCAGATGGTGCCGCGCAAGCTCGTGGCCGGAAAGAAGGGGCTGGGACGTTCGTTGATGTGGACACCGCAGGCCCTGGGGCTGACCGCACAGGACGTGGCGGACATCGTTGCCTACATGAAATCACTCTGAAATGTGAAGCAAGGTTCCGCATCATGAGAACCGCCGCAATCCTGCTGGTTGTCGTGGGGGCTCTCTGCCACATGGCGCTCGCGGCGGAACGCCCGAACATCCTGCTGATCGTGTCGGATGATCACGGTTATGCGGATGTGGGATTCCACGGCTGCAAGGACATTCCGACGCCACACCTCGACCGGCTGGCCCGCGAGGGCGTGCGCTGCTCGAATGGCTATGTGTCCCATCCGTTTTGCAGTCCGACGCGTGCCGGATTGATGACGGGCCGTTACCAGCACCGTTTCGGCCACGAGAACAACCCCTTCTACGATCCGGCGGATCACAAGGAGGGTTTGCCCATGAGTGAGAAGCTGCTGCCGGAGTTCCTTGCGAAGGCGGGTTACAAGACCGGCTGGGTGGGCAAGTGGCATCTGGGCGCGGCCCCGCAGTTCAGGCCGGAAAACCGTGGTTTTGCCGAGACGTTTGGATTCATCGGCGGCGGTCACAAGTTTCAAAACTGGCAGGTCAACGTCAAGGTGGAATACACCGTGCCCATTGAGCGCAATGGCCAGCCCGTGGAAGTCACGGACCACCTGACCACGGTGTTCGGACGCGAGGCCGCGTCCTTCGTAAAACGTCATGCGGGTGAACCATGGTTTCTCTATCTCGCGTTCAACGCCCCGCACACACCGCATGAACCCACCGAGGAACGCCTGGCACGTTTCGCCTCCATTGAGAACCAGACCCGCCGCAAATACGCCGCCCAGGTCAGTCTCATGGACGATGCGATCGGCGAGGCGCTCGAGGCGTTGCGTGCCACGGGGCAGGACAAGCATACGCTGGTCTTTTTCTTCAGCGACAACGGCGGTCCGATCACGGTGAACGGCTCCATCAACGCGCCGTTGCGCGGTGCCAAGGGAGATGTCTATGAGGGCGGCATGCGTGTGCCCTTTATTGTGGCGTGGCCTGCCAAACTTCCTGCCGGTGTTACGTATGAGGAGCCAGTGAGTTCATTGGATGTTTTCGCCACTTCGCTTGCGCTGGCCGGTGCCTCCATGCCTTCAGACCGCCCATACGACAGCGTGAATCTGATCCCGCATCTCACGGGTGAGAAAAAGGGGACGCCCCATGACCAGCTTTTCTGGCGCACGACGCGTGGACTGTGGGCGGTGCGCTCGGGCGACATGAAACTGGTGCGGCAATCCGGCCAGACGGATGAACTGTATCACCTGCGCTCCGACATCGGAGAAAAGGACAACCTCCAGCCGTCGCAGCCGGAGGAGGCGGCGCGGCTGGCATCTGTGTTG
>CAYQCZ010000426.1:0-4235 GCA_964415955.1 uncultured Verrucomicrobiota bacterium
GTTCAGCACCTCGATGCCGTAGCTCACCGCATCATAATCCGGCATGTCTTCGTCGCGGTTGCCCAGCGGTGCGAAGGCAATGCCGCCGACGCCGTTGTCCTTGGCGGAGTCATCGCGCTTCATGTTGCCCGATTTGGTCGGGTGATACTCGGTCCATGCCTTGGAGTGGCCGTAGCTGCCGTGGTAAATCTTTCCGGTGGCATAGCAGTTGTAACCGGCGTCCAGGAGCGTCTTGTTCAGCAGCTTGTCCTCGCTGATGTGGGGCCGCCAGTCCTGGTCGTTGCCGTAGCAACCGGAGGTGTTGGGGCGCAACCCGGACATGAGAGCGATGCGGGAGGGGTTGCATGAGGGCGCGGCACAGTAGGCTCTCGTGAAGGAGACGCCCATCTTCGCGAGCCGGTCCATGTTGGGCGTCCTTGTCTGGGCATGAACGCCGAGGTGGCCGACCCAGTGGTTGAGGTCGTCGATGGGTATCATCAGGACGTTGGGCCGTGGGGCGGCCAGTGCGGTCCAGAAGCTGGAGTTTAACAAGGCCAGGGCCAGGAATGATAGCAGGGCTTTCATGACGTTATGCGGTTGCGTGAGCCAGCAAGCAGGGAGAAGGGGTTGTGGTTGGAAGGACAAAACAGCAGGTGCATCGTGGTGCGTGCGGCGTTCGTGGTCATCTTCCTCCCGTCAGACTCGTCAGGGCCTGCGTGGGTTTCACTTCTTCGACTTCTTTGTTTGGGGAGGCGGCGTGTATTCCGGCTTTGACGCGTCGTGGACCGGATTGGGTGCGGGCATCTGGGCGCCGACATCCTTTCTCCATGCGTGGAGCCGGTCGCGCAGATCGCGCGTCTTGTCGGGCAGGGCCGTGGCGAGGTCGCGTGTTTCGCCGATGTCCTCGCGGATGTTGTAAAGTTCCACCCGCATGTCGTTGTAATGCTCGACCAGCTTGAAGTCGCCGGAACGTATCGCCCCGTAGGGCATGGCACCGCCCAGCTGGTAGTGCTGGTGATGTGGATAATGCCAGAAGAGATCGCGTGCGGGCAGGCTGCCGGTGCCTCGCAGCAACGGCACCAGGCTGATGCCATCCCGCCCGGAAGGGCCGGAGGGCGAGGAGGCAGCCGGCATGGCCAGGCCCGCCGCCTCCACCAGCGTGGGGAACAGGTCCATGGTGATCACCGGCGTGTTGTTCGTGCTGCCGGGCTTCACCACGCCGGGCCAGCGCACGATAAGCGGCACGCGCACGCCGCCCTCGTAGGCGGAAGCCTTCCCAAGGCGCAGCGGGGCATTGGTGGTGGTGGCCCGCGTGATCAGACCGCCGTTGTCCGAGGTGAATGCGACGATGGTGTTCTGGGTCAGCTTGTGCCGGTCGAGAGCGTCCAGCACCTGGCCGACGGCGGCGTCCAGACTTTCAATCATGGCGGCGTAGGTGACGTTGTTGTGAAGCAGGCCGGGACGCAGTTTGCGGCGGTATTTCTCGATGAGATCCTCCCTGGCCTGGATGGGCGTGTGCACCGCGAAGTGCGGCAGGTAGAGAAAGAATGGTTCGCCCTTCTTTCGATCTATGAACCTCGCCGCCTCCTCGCCCAGGCGGTCGGTCAGGTATTCGCCCGCGGGGCCGTCGGTGATGGTGGCGATCTTGTAAGGCGCAAAGTAGGTCGGTGGCGAACCGGCGTTCAGTCCGGCAACATTCAGGTCGAAGCCATGCTTTTCCGGGTAAAACGGCTCATCGCCGAGATGCCACTTGCCCATGCTGGCCGTCGTGTAACCGGCCCCTTGGAAAACCCTCCCCAGCGTCGTCTCGTGCAATGGCAGAAACTTCGTCCAGTCCGGCACCAGCAGCTTCGGATTGTCGGGCATGCGGCCTGGAATCCAGTCGGTGATGTGCACCCGCGCTGGGTACTTGCCGGTCATGAGGGCCGCGCGCGTGGGTGAACAGACCGTGCAGGCGGAGTAATTCTGGGTGAACCTCATGCCCTCGCGCGCAAGGCGGTCGAGGTGCGGTGTCTCGTAGAAATCGCTGCCGAAACACGCCAGATCGGTCCAACCAAGATCATCGGCGAGGATCATGACGACGTTTGGTTTTGGCGCGGCATGGGTGGTGGGGCAGGGCAGGGCACTAATGAGCCATGCGAGGATGATCAAGCGGGCCAATCGCCAGGGCCACGACTTTGCCGGATGTTGTTTCAAAACATCACGTGCCGGGTTGTGCGAAAGCGAGGTGGAAGGCATGAATTCGGATGGGTTGGCGCATGTTGCCAGGCGGCTTGCAGACCGCTGGAAAACTGGTTGTCGGTGTTGCGCTCTTGATACTACTGTTCTTGCCATGCTTTCAATCCTTCTTCCGCTCGTTGACGTGGATTTGAAAGCCATGCCGGACAGGATGCCGTCATCAAGGTTGCGCCCTGGCAGCTTGTGTTTGGCGTCCGCAGGATCATTCGCGCGCTCCGCGTGGTGTTTTGAAAACAGCCGCATGGGCATGGATCATGAGTGCTGAACCGCAAGAGTCGGACGGGCAGGCGTGTCCCGTGGAGCCGTCGGAAAGCAAGGGTGTCACCGGTGAATACTGGCGCTGGTGTCCCCGGTGCGGCCATGAACTGCACAACGAGAAGTGCAAGCTGCGATGTCCCCGCTGTCATTACTTCATGAGTTGCTCGGACTTCGACTGAGCCGGAACGATGTGGTTGGAAGGAGGCTGCCGGTTGAAGACTGCATCGTTCCGGCTGAGAAGCGGAACTGTGACCAGGTTTTGAGAGGAGCACGGCCGGGAGGCGCATGGCGGCATGTGCAATGCCACGCATTCTGCTCTGAACCATGCACAGCAACGGATGATGTCACTGCGGCCTGCGCCTTGGTGTTCCGTGCTGGATGTCCGCATGCTTCTGGCATTCCCCTTCCGCAAAACAACAAGCCTCCCGCACGGAATTCGGGTGAAAGACGATGGTAATGCAAAGCTTTTGCAAATGAAAAACATGCCAAATCCTTATCGACAACCATGTCTGTAGGTGGCATTAATCCCATGTGGCTGTGCGCCGTTTGAGCTTGCGAGTGCAGGATTCCATCGGTGCAGGGCGACACTGGGTTAACCCACCAGGACAGAAGAAAGGCAAAATCATGAAGCTCGTAAAAATCCTCGCTGCGGCCGCTGTCGCAGTTTCCCTCCTCACCGTTTCCGCCATGGCTGAAGGCAAAGGCAAGCCCGCAGGCTGCTGCGCCAAAGCCAAGAAGGAAGGCAAGGACTGCGCGCACAAGTGCTGCGTGGAAGCTGCCAAGGAAAAGAAGAACTGCGAAAAGTGCAAAGGCACCAACGAATAATCTTCTCAACACATTCTGCAAGACGGACGGGAAGCGCTTCCCGTCCGTTTTTTTTGGTCCGGCCGGTATTTGGTGGCCATTCAATGATTGCAGCATTCCGGGCGGTTCATCATCTTGCGACCCGTGATGCGTCCTTTCGGAAAATGGGTGTGCTGGCTTCTCTCTCCCCTCGTCCTCATGGCCGCCTTTGCCGCGGAGCCCCGTCCCAACATATTGTTCATTCTCGCGGATGACATGGGATACGGCGACCTCGGCTGTTACGGCGCAGGCGACGTCAAAACCCCCAGCCTGGATCGTCTTGCAAGGCAGGGTGTTCGTTTCAACAGTTTCTACTCGAATGGCCCGGAATGCTCGCCCACGCGCGCGGCTTTCCTGACGGGACGCTATCAGCAGCGCATCGGCGGACTGGAGTGTGCCATTGGGGTAGGGAACGTGGGCCGCTACGATGACGCCATCCGGCTGGCAGCCAGACGTGATCTGGGGCTTCCCCCCAAGGAAACAAGCATCGCCGCACTGTTGAAAAAGGCCGGCTACCGCACATCCATCGTGGGCAAGTGGCACCTGGGTTATGAGAAGAAGTTTCTTCCCAAGGAACACGGGTTTGACGAGTGGTTTGGCATCATCGGCGGCAATGCGGATTATTTTCACCATGTGGAGGAGGATGGGTTTCATGCGTTGTTCCGCCATGACCGCGCCACACATGAGGGGGGGTATCTGACGGATTTGTTCACACGGGAAGCCGTGGCCTTTTTGCGCAGGCAAACATCTGACAACCCTTGGTTTCTCCACCTTGCCTACACCGCTCCTCACACGCCCATACAGGGTCCGGGGGACAAACGGGCGCAACCAGTGACGGCCGAACAGTGGAACGCAGGTGACAGGGCCACCTATGCCGCCATGATCGAGCGGATGGATGCCGGCATCGGACTGCTGTT
>CAYQCZ010000427.1:0-1245 GCA_964415955.1 uncultured Verrucomicrobiota bacterium
AGCGTGGCTACTCCGGCACGGCGGTGTTCACCCGCAGGCGGCCTGTGTCGGTCACCTGCGGCATGGGCTTGGAGCAGCACGACACGGAGGGGCGGGTGCTGAACGTGGAATTCGATGATTTCATCGTGGTGAATGTGTATGTGCCCAATTCCAAGCGCGATCTGGCGAGACTTCCGTATCGCATGCAGTGGGACGTGGATTTTCTGGCGCATCTCCAGAGGCTGGAGCGGCGCAAGCCGGTGATTTTCTGCGGTGATCTCAACGTCGCCCATGCGGAAATCGATCTGGCCAACCCGAAGGCGAATGTGAAAAACCATGGCTTCACGCCGGAGGAACGCGCGGGATTCCAGGCCATGATCGATGCCGGCTTTGTGGACACCTTCCGTGAGTTTGAAAAGGGCGGGGGACATTACACCTGGTGGAGCCAGATGAACCATGCGCGTTCAAGAAACATCGGGTGGCGGCTTGACTACTTCCTGATCTCCGCATCCTTGCGGCCGCGCCTGAGGCGGGGGTTTATCCAGCCCCATGTGACCGGCTCGGATCACTGCCCGGTGGGCATCGAGATTCATTGATCTGCCGCCATCACCCCGGATGTCGGGAGTGCATGTGGATGGTGCGATCGAAGGATTCCAGCAGGTCTTTCAGGTAGCGCTGTGGTGCGAACCCTGCGTGCATTGCCAGCGCGCTGGCTCCCATGCGTTCAGCAAGCTCGGGATCAGCCAGAAACCGCTGGAGGGTTCGCGCAAGGGCATTCGATGTGCGTTCACGGATCATCCATCCGTTCTGCTGATGCGTGAGCCATTCCGGTGTTGCACCGCCGTCGAATGCGACCACTGCGCGCCCGTGCGCCATGGCCTCGGGACCGACCAGTCCGAAGGGTTCCGGGCGCAATGTGGGGCTGATCACCAGGGAGCACCGGCGGTATTGCGCATCAAGCGCCGCCGGCGAGATTTCACCCAGCCATTCCACCCTGGTTTGCAGCCCGAGTTCGCGGCACAGTGCTTTCAGGGTTTCACCCTGCGGACCGTCTCCGGCCACCACCAGTTTCCAGTTGCCGCCTCCCAGCATGGGGAGTGCGCGGAGGAGCATGTCCACACCCTTGCCGTGGACCAGCCTGCTGGCCACCAGCCAGCGTCCCGGTTCGCCCGGTCCCACGGTTTGTGCCGGCATGGAGAACAGTGGGACGAGATCAATGCGGTCATCTCCCATGCCGTTCTCGATCAGCCCCGTCTTCATGAATGC
>CAYQCZ010000427.1:1255-4225 GCA_964415955.1 uncultured Verrucomicrobiota bacterium
GAGGTGGGACTGGACCCTCTGCCAGCGTTGCCAGTTGCCCATCGGGTTCCTTCCCCCGCAACCCTGCAGGTAATGCCAGAGCAGACATGACCAGCCGTGGGGTCGATGGCAGGCCGTGAAGTTGCGGTTCATGCGGTTGCCGCCCGAGCAATACCACCCCTGGTCATGGATGAAATGACAGGTGGGCCAGGACCGGGCGAGTTGTTGTTCGACCCGGGGATGCTCGATCATGTGGCATTGGATCACATCCGGTTTGAAACGCCCCGCCACATCCAGAACTTCAAGGCCGGGCACATCGGCCTGACCGGCAATGCGGATGCATTCGCAGCATGCCTCCGGTGCTGTTGCGTCCCAGAAGGCCAGGGCCACCTGATGGCCCGCCTGTTGCAGCAACGCGGCCGTCTCCACCGCCACGCGATTGGCGCCGCCTGTGTGCGGCGCGGCTGCGCGGTTGATCATGAGCACCCGCATGCGTTCTCAGGATGTGCCGGCGGGCAGGATGGGCGCGCCGCATTGATGGCAGAACCTGGAGCGCGGCGGGCAGGATGTGGCGCACTCGGGACAGGAAAGCAGGGCCTTTTTGTGGCGTCTGTGGATGATCAGGTTCCGCACATAGGGAATCCACGTGAAGGCATAGGCGAAAATGAACACGGAGTCACGCTGGTGAAACAGTGCGTAGCTGAACAGGAGCAAAGAGCCCGTCAGGCTGAGCCACCAGAAGGCGCTGGGCACAACAACCTGCTTCATGCGCTCGGTGGCGTGCCATTGAACGAGAAAGCGCGAGAAGAAGACCATGTTTCCCAGCCATCCCACGACTTTCCAGATGTGCCATTCAATGCCGAGAAAACGTCCGCCGGGCGCGATGATGTCCAGCAACCATTCCATGCAGTTGAGCGGATTAAGCCGTATGCCTTGCGGGCAGACAAATCAAATTGGACCGCCGGGCCACGAAGGGCGGCGGCTGCGGAGACGGATGTTCACACCCCGAAGGAGCTGCCGCAGCCGCAGCTTTCCCGGGCGTTGGGATTGGAAATCTTGAAGCCGCCGTCGTTCAGGGTGTCCTTGAAATCCACCACCACGCCCCGTAGATACCTGGTACTGAAGTCATCCACCAGCACGTCCACGCCATGGCAGTGGACGACGTGATCCCCGTCCCGACCCGCATCAAAGACCATTCCGTATTGCAGCCCGGAACAGCCTCCCTTTTCCACATACAGCCGGAGGGTTTTGCCCTTGTTGGCGGGTTCGATCTCGATCAGATGTCGGACCTGTCCGGCCGCATCCGGCGTCAGCGTCAGCAGCGGTTCTTCTCGGGAAGTGATGTTCATGTCGTGCAAAGCTAAGTGTGGCGGAGTGTCATGTCAAACGGCCCGCATTCACGGGGCCGTGGCCGGTCATTGCGGGAAGCCGTTGCCTGTGGACAAGGGGGAAGGCTCGGGTTTGCGTGACAGTTGATTGCGCATGGCCCGCAATGCCTGCTGCTGGGTTGGGAATGATTTTTCCATGGTTTCGTAAAGGTGTTCCGCCAGATCCGCCCTTCCGGTTTCGATGCGTATCCTGGCCGCAGTGAGTCCGGCTTGATACAGCCAGAACCGGCTGGGCTTGTCCGCTTCACCATAGAAGCCGCTGTGCTCGTAGAAAACATCCAGCGCATGCTTCAAGGCTGTTTCGTAATGTGCAGCCGGTTCACCGTTCTTCGCCGTCCGGGCCATGGCCCTGTGCGTTTCGGCAAGCCCCAGCTTGGCGCTGGACCGCATGGCCGTGCCGGCATTGGAATCCACGACCTGCTGGAACGCCTCCTGAGCTTTTATGAGGTTGACCGGGTCGCTGTCCGGCGGCGCGGCAAGTTGCAGGTAGCACTGGCCGATGCGCCCGACGGCAAGCCAGCGCAGTTCGGATTCGGGAAATTGCTGCCGCACGATGGCGTAGGCGCCAATGGCCCGTGTCCAGCGTTCGGAGGGCTGCAAATCTGCGCCGTTCATGAGCACGTCGCCGAGGGCGAAGTAAGCCCTGGCGAGGATGTTGGTTGGTGCCGAGGCGTCGTTGATGAGGTTGGTCAGATAACCCAGGGCCTCCTTGTATCCCTGCCTGGCCGTCGCCGCACGTGCCGCGGAGAGCCTCGCCTGGTAGGTCAAGGGGCTGCCGCTCCAGTTGGTGTTCTGGAAGACGCGCAGATAGCCTTCCTCCGCCCTGACCAGAAGCTCGGGCTGCTCCTCGCCCAGTCTGAAATAATGGTCCGCCACCCACGTCTGCGCCACCGGGGCCAGCTCATTGGTCGGGAATTGTTCAAGAAACCGGGTGAGCGCAGCCAGTGCGTTGGTTTCCCGCCCGGCAAGATAATCGACCCAGCCGATGGAGAAGGCGGCCAGGGGCAGTTTCGTGTGGTTGGTGTGGGTGGTCACCCATTCGCCGTAGGCCCTGGCTGCGAGTTCCCAGTTGCGCTCCTGAACGTAGCTGCGCGCAATGGCCAGTGCCACGTCGGGGGCTGCCGCCGAGTCCGGCCATTGGTTGTGGAACATTTGCAGAATGCGCCGGGCCTCGGCGGACTGGCCCGCTTCGGTGGCGGCTTCCCCCACCAGCAGCAGGGCGGGCTGGGCATAGATGCTGGCGCTGGAATGTTCGATCAACCGTTTGACCGCCGCCTCTGCGGTGACGATGTCATTGGCTGCGGTCGCCGACTGGATGACCTGGTAGAGCCCCTGCTGATAAAGATTCTCGTCTCCGGGCGCCAGTTCGGGCGCAAGCCGTGTCACGATCACATAGTTGGTGAGTGCGGCCTTTGCATCGCCAAGACGGAAAAGGGTGTCGCCCAGTTTGAAATGAGCGACGACGACCTGTGGCGACGGCGGCAGGTTGGTGATGGCGGCGGCAAAGTCGTTGCGGCTCTCCGCCAGTCTTCCGGCCCCCCAGTGTCCCCAGCCGCGCGCCAGGAGTGCCTTGCCCATGTGCGGGCTGGAGGGGAAATTCGTC
>CAYQCZ010000428.1:0-4224 GCA_964415955.1 uncultured Verrucomicrobiota bacterium
CCGCCGACTGCCAAGGGTTCTTTTTACACGCCGGATACGCTACATGATTTATGGACGCGATCTAGCGAGAATGAATCGGCCAACAACGACCGGAATGCAGGAAAGAATCGCCGAGCGTTTTGAAAAACACGCCCTGTCCGTCTTCCGTTCAGAAGTTGATCGGGACGTTCACGTTCACGGGGGCAGCACTGTCGGAGACGGCGCGCGCGCCTTCATTGGCGCCCACCGTGCGGACGAACGTGTTCACAATGAGGTCCAGATAGCGGGTGAGGGTGCGGTAGGGCGTGAAGGGCACATAGACGATGTCCTGGGATTCCAGAACGACGTCCGGAGCCCGGGCGTTGACGATGTCACGAAAATTGACGATGGCAATTTTCGGTTCAGTCAGGGAGCCGCGGACAATCGCCACGTGGGAAACGTAGGCGTTTTTGATCGTGCCGTTGGCGCCCGCGATGGCCCCCACCAACGTCATCCGATCCGAGTATTTGATGACCTTGGGCTGGGCCACCGCTCCGAGCACGTGGACACCCTGCGATGAGGCGGCCTGGAGGTAGATGAAGTCGTCCGGCTGGAGGTAAATGTTCTGGCTCAGATCCCCATCGCGCAACAGCTTTTGAAAGTTCACCGGCAGCATTTTGCCATCGCGGATGATGAAGCTGTGTTCCAAGTCCGCGGACTCCGGCCTGGTGCTTGCGGTTCCTGCCCCGCCGCCTTCGGCGACAAGCGCGGCCAGGGGACTCGGCACCGCGGTGCCGCCGCCCCGTGCCAGGGCTTCCAGCAACGTTACCGGCGTCGCCAGAGTGTAGAGGCCCGGACTGTTGATCCGCCCCAACATCCAGAAGCGTTTGCTTTCAACGCCTCGCAGCGTAAGTGAGATCTGCGGTTGTTCGGCGAAATACTCCTTCAGCCTGGCTTCCAACCGCTCTTTCGTTTCGCCCAGTGTTAATCCCCACACGTCCAGACCCGGCAGAAGGAAGTAATACAATTTGCCATCCGGCCCGACGACCGTGGTGCTCATGGAAGCGGGTTCGCCCGCGATCTGGATGTCCAGTCGATCACCCGGTCCCAGCGTGAAAGGATTGGTGGGCATGAGGAGCCATCGGGGATCCACGTTATTGGTGATTGAGAGCATGTCGGGCTTGGTGGGTGCGGGCGGATCAGTTTCGTCCTGGGCGCGGGCATCGAAGCCCGGTCCGGTCGTTTGGCATCCAACAAGGGCAGATGCGCAAAGTGTCGCCGACAAAAATGCTCTGTATTTCATAGTGCCTCCTGATTACTTGATGACTGATCCGATGTTTCCACCCGTCCAAGTGATGACGGCGGCCTGTACAAACGCACTGGCCAGGACGTCCAACAGTTCCTCCGCTTTGACGAACGGGCGGCTGTTCACAAAGACAATGTCGCGAGGCTGAAGTTTGAAGTCCGTCTCCCTTCCGGAAAGAATCGCCGAGGAATCGACGACAAATGTCTCCGGACGGTTCAACGATCCCCTGACGACCAGGACCTTGCCCTTCCAGGCCTTTTCTGTGAACCCGCCCCGCTGTGCGATGGAGCCGATGGTTGAAGCTCCCGAAGTGTAACTGATCAGGCCGGGATTTTTCACTTCGCCCAGAACCTGGATTTCCTGGGCATCGATGCCGGAAAAGTAGAGGTAATCACCGGGTTCCAGCGGAATGTTTTGGGACAGATCGCCCTGCATGAAGAGCTTCTCGAAATCAACCCGCACGCGTTCGCCGCGACGCGCAATGAAGCTGCGGGAGAAATCGGCCATGTCGCTGAGGTTCTGATCCGTCATGCCGGTCTCAAACCCGCGGGCTCTGGCAACAGCTTCAATCACGGTGACAGGACGGTCGAGTGTGAAAACCCCCTTCTGCGAGACACGCCCAAGAACATAGTACTTTTTACTCTGGAAAGAGACTGGCGTGATCATGGTACGTGGGGAACGACGGAACTTCGAAAGTTCCTCGTCAAATTTCTGCCGTAATTCATCAATCGTCAGTCCCGTCGCCATCACACCCTGCGCTTCGAGATAGCTGACCCGGCCGTCAGGTCCGACGAACACGTCATCCATAAGCAACGTGGGCTCGCCAAAAAGCGCAAATCGCAGGACATCTCCTGCCCCCAAGGTCAGGTGGTCCTGCCAGGCCGCTCGATTGGTCCGATTCATTGCGGAAAAGGATCCGCCCGCATCGTCCGGCGCCAGGGCCGGCTGCTGTTCGCCCACGGCTTTTCCGACAGGTGATGGCGCGGGCTGCGGCACTTCAGATCCGAAATTCACGACCTTTGAAACTGGCACTTCGGATTTATTGCCCACCCAAAAAACCGGCTGATCCAGTTCGACCATTCCAAGCAAATAATTGGTGAAGGGAAGGATGAACTGGATGACGATTCGATCCGTCTGCAACGTTTGATCCCTGTCCATGTACTGGACATTGACCACCAACGATCCACGTCCAGGAGAGAGCTGGACATTCCCGGACTGAAACCCGGCGAGCGGATGGGTGTCCCCCTTTTTTTTGATCACCGCCACCACCTGTAGAGGGGTATAGCCGTTGCCCTCGTAGCGATAGTCAAACGAGAGTGTGAGCTCGGTCGGACTGTTGATTGTCGTCTTCACGTTTGCAACATGACATCCGGCCAGACCGAGTTTGTAAGTGGAAGAAACACCTGCACTGCCGCCAGAGACCACTGGAACATGAATTGCCGCCAGCACCAGAGCCACACAGACCATGGCGCACCGCCCGAACAGCGCCGCATCAAGAGAAATGTTCTTCATAAGTATTCTTTCAAGCCATCGCGTGTTCAGTCCAACGGGAAAAGCGACGTTTCTTTCCCGAATCATCCTTCAGTACGACACCCACGATATTGCAACAGGCGTTGCGCAACGTATCGAGCTGGCTGCGTGTGCTCAGGGCAGTTGCCTTGCCCGTGTCGCTTAGCCAGATCAAGTTTGGCAGGTTCTGCGCCAGCAGCACCGCTTCCGGTGAGGATGCCGGCGGCAGCTCGACCAGAATGACCACGTTGTCGATTTTCTGCCATTGCTCCAGTGCCGCCTTCCATTGTTTCCGCCGTTCCAAATTCCACACCCAGCCGGGCAAAGGGATGTGGACCAGAGGCTGGGCGTCGATGTCTGTCAGCCGTTGAGAAACTTCCGACGGACTGTCCAGAGCATTCGGGGCCAGCAATGCCATCGCGGAACTTTTCAGCGTCTCATTCAATGCCGCATGAGAGCCAACATCCGAGACGACCGGCCCAACCTCGAGATCCGGGGAATTCCTGGTTGTGATGGTGAGCACCTTGAAGCCGCACAGGCCCGCCGCCTCGGCAAGCGTGTTCATCCAGACAGATCGCTCCTCGTCGGACGTGGAAGCCGTGATGCCGCACACCAGTCCCTGGCCCGGAGACTTTCCCATGATGTGTTGCAACTTGGTCCAAGTGCGGAATGCCCAGTCACGGCGTTCCAGCGGAGTCATGTCCGCGACATTGTCCAGCCGCGCCAGAAGCGGAAGTTGGGTGACACGCTTTACGTCCTCGGCCGTCTTGAGACGGTCATCCATAATTTCTGCCAAGCCCAAGATCAGCACTGCAAGCACGCCTCCCACCACCGCACCAAAGCCCGACAAGAAGGTGATCTTCAGCGAGGGACTGTGCGTGATGACATCGGCCTTTCCAGCGGATAGAAGGACGCGGTAATCACCCGGTGAACTTTTCTCGAACAGTTGCAGCGTGTTCTGTCGGCTCAACAGGGCCATGCGTGAAACTTCCAACGTCTCGAGTTTTGTCCGGAGGATCTCCGGGTCCGTTTCCGGCACAGCAATTGGAACCTCCGCTGGCGGGGCCACGCCTGCGCCCGGCGTGTCGCTGCCGGCAACGACCGCTGCCGGAACCGCCCCTGCGCCCGGCGTGTCGCTGCCTGAATCCGCTTCCACCATTCGGGCGGCCGCATCTGCATCCGCTTCGTGCTGTTGCAGCTGCTTTTCAATGACGGCGACCCTGGCGCGCTGTGCCTGGACGAGGGGATGGGCATCGGTGTAACGGGTCAGCAGATCCAGCAACTCGTCCCGACTGGTGTCCAGCCGGCCGGAGAGCTGGATCGTACGCACGGAGACCCTGACCGGGGAATTCACCGTGGTTTGGACGGTCTTGGCCTGGGCTGCGGCGGCGGTGGCAGCCGCGGCGTTTGGGGGAGCCGCCCCCCAAACCCCGCCGCCCCCCTGCCGGGGC
>CAYQCZ010000429.1:0-4184 GCA_964415955.1 uncultured Verrucomicrobiota bacterium
AAATGCCAAGCAGCCGGCCAATTTCATCGAAGGTGTGGTTGTGCCAGATTTTGAGCACAATCACCTCCCGCTGCTCCCGCGGCAGCGAGGCCAGGCATTGCATGGCCTCCTGTTCCCTGGGGGAATCGAAGGTCTGTGGTTCGAACCAGCCCCGCGATTCCAGTTCGCGCGTGAGGCGCCGGAACAGGCCGCGCCTGTAATTCAGGGCGCGGTTGCGGAAGGAGCGCAGACAGTAGAAAAGCGGTTCTTCAGGCCGCTTTTCACCCATCCGGACCAGTGCGAGGAAGGTCTCCTGCAACACGTCCTCGGCCTCGGCGTGGCTCAATCCGAGGGCACGCCCATACAAGAGCAAAGCCGATGACTTCTCCCTGTAAAGGCGTTCCTGCCAGCTTTCCTGGGGCGTGGGATCGGACGTCATGTTACAGGATGAACACCGCAGCCGGCCTTATTTGTATGGGCGTTGCGGCCTTTGTTCAGACTGTGACAGTGCCGGTCCCGGTCTGTTCAAAGATCGGTCGATTTCAACCTGGGAGCCTGTCTGGACCACCTGGTGCCATGGCTGTGGTTGTGCAGTGCTTGCCGCCGGTGTTCTCAACGCGTAGAACCTCCGCCGTGAAAAAGACCACGCCACCCGCACCGCCAGCCCTGCTCAGCACCGGCCTGCGGCGTTTCCTTTATGTGACGGCGGCTCTTACGGGCGCGGTGATCCTTGTGGTGGAGATTCTCGGGGCCAAGATGCTTGCGCCCTACTTCGGCACGTCGCACTTCGTGTGGACGGCGCAGATCGGGGTGACGCTGCTCTCGCTGGCTGCGGGTTACTGGTTTGGCGGCTGGCTGGTGGGCCGCACCCAGAAACTGGCGCATCTTTACTTCTGTCTGGCGGGAGCTGCGGTGTATCTGGGCGTCGTGGTGCTGCTGTGCGAGCCTGTGTCCTACGCCTGCCTGAAAGCTGCCAAACTCGCCGTGGGTTCGCTGCTGGCCTCGGCGTTTCTCTTCTTTGTGCCGCTCACACTGCTCGCCGCCACCGGCCCGTTTGTCATCCGCATGCTTACGTCGTCCGTGGACGAGGTGGGCGGGCAGGTGGGGCGGCTCTCTGCGGTCAGCACCGTGGGCAGCGTGGCGGGAACGGTGTTGATCGGTTATGTGCTGATTCCATTCCTTCCCAACTCCGTGACCATGCTGGTGACCGCGTGTGTGCTGCTGGCATTGGTGGTGGTTTATCTGGCCGTCTGGGGCGGCATCAAGGCGGCAAAGGTGCCAGTCCTGCTGTCGATGCTGGCGGTGGGAGGCATCGGTGGCATCGGTGTGGCGCGCGATCTGGGCTGGCACAAGCGGGACAGCGAACTGTTGCTGCGCGCCAATTCCAACTTTGGCGAGTTGCACGTCATCCGCAGCCGCAGCACCGGTCATCTGTATTACCTCAACGATTTCCTCACACAGAACGGCCTTGATCCGCAGAACCATGAAAGCATCTATCTTTTCACCTATATGCTCCACGGGCTGGCGACTGCTTACACGGAGTCAATGAACGATGTGCTTTGCATCGGCCTGGGCGTGGGCATTGCGCCGATGCAATTCGCCGCAGATGGCTGCCGCGTGGATGTGGCGGAAATCAACCCTGCGATCGTGCCCGTGGCGGAACAGTTCTTTGGGCTGGAACCCTCCAGGCTGAACATCCACATCGCGGATGGGCGCGCTTTTCTCCGCGAGTGCGGCCGCAAGTATGATGCCGTGGTGCTCGATGCCTTTCTGGGGGATTCATCCCCGTCGCATTTGATGACCCGCGAGGCCTTTGAAAGCATCCGGTCGGTGATGAAGCCGGAGGGCGTGCTGGTGATCAACAGCTTTGGCGACTTGGAGCAGGGGAGGGATTTTTTCACTGCTTCGC
Source organism: uncultured Verrucomicrobiota bacterium (assembly GCA_964415955.1). GTDB lineage: Bacteria > Verrucomicrobiota > Verrucomicrobiia > Limisphaerales > CAYQCZ01 > CAYQCZ01. The sequence goes on from CAYQCZ010000429.1 coordinate 1,889, forward strand.
TTCAGAAGACACTGGGTGCCGTCTTTCGCAGCGTGAAGATCCATTCCGGGGTGACAGGCAACATTTTCCTCGTCGCATCGGACCGGGATGCGCTTGAGTTTCTCAGAACGCCGCCCGTCACGGCCAGGAACCCGACCATGGCTGGATACATCCAAATGACCTATGACAACGTGGCCTCGACGAGTGTGGAATCGGGTATGGTGTTGACGGACGATTTCAACCCGGCCGAAGTGCGGGATGCTGCGAACCGGGAAGCCATTCGACGACGGCTCGCTCTGGCCATGAAGGATCGTTAGCCGCCCGCGTCGCTTGGTGAAGGCCCGGTCAACTGGCCTTCCTTCGCGGCGATGATCGTGGCCACGGTGGCGTCGCCCGTGACATTGGTGACGGTGCGCAGCATGTCGAGGATGCGATCCGGTCCAAGGATCAGCGCGATTCCAGCCACTGGCACATGAATCTGCTGGAGGATGATGACCAGCATGACCACGCCGGCGCCCGGCACCGCTGCCGTGCCGATGGATGCCAATACCGCAGTGGCCACAATCGTCAACTGCGCTGCAAGATCGAGTCCCATCCCCAGCGTCTGGGCGATGAACACCGCCGCCACCGCCTGATACAGCGCCGTGCCATCCATGTTGATGGTCGCGCCCAGCGGCAGCACGAACGACGTGACCTCCTCCGACACGCCGATGCGCTTTTCACAGCAATCCATGGTGACGGGCAGCGTGGCCCCGCTGGAACTTGTGGAAAATGCCAGCAACTGCGCCGGAGCGATGCCCTTGAAGAAGCGTTTCAAGCTCACCTTGCCCATGGTTTTCAGGAGCAGGGGATAAACCACCAGCGTGTGAATCATCAGCCCGATGACGACGCAAAGGCAGTAGAGCCCAAGACTGCCGAGCAGTTGGAGGATTTGGGATGGATCATCCTTGGCCAGCGAGGTGATCGTGTCCGCGATCAGGGCGAACACCCCCACGGGCGCCATGAACATGATCAGGTGGACAATCTGGATGATCGTTTCCGTCAGGCCATCGAAGAAGGCGATCACCGGCGCCGCCTTTTCCCGGGGCACGCGCACCAGCGCCACACCAAGGAGCAGTGCCACGAACACCATCTGCAGCATGTTGCCGTTGCTGGAGGCGGAACCGAAGAAGTTGTCCGGCACGATGTCGATCAAAGGCTGCAAGGGCGGACTCTCGGAGACCTTTCCGGCGGTCTGCTCACGCGCGGTGACATCGCCTTCATACGTGGATTGCAGGCTGTCCCGCATCTCCGCAGGCACGGTCCGGCCCGGTTTGATGATGTTCACCACGACCAGGCCGATGCTGACAGAGAGCACCGTGGTGCCGATGTATAGGGCGATCGTCCGCCCGCCCATGCGCGAAAGCTTCTTGAGGTCCGAGAGGGACGCGACACCGGAAACTAGCGATGCCAGCACCAGCGGGATGGCAATCAGCTTGAGGAGATTGATGAAAATCTTTCCGAAGGGTGCGATCCAGTCCGACGTGAACCCTCCCCAGCGCAGGTGGGCGGCGATCACTCCATAGATGAGGCCCAGGCCCAGTCCGATGAGGATTTGCCAGTGCAGTTGTTTATACCAGCGCATGAGGCGGAAGCATGGTGCCACGCGATGCCAGCGCCCGCAGCAAAAATGCTTCGACGGCCCAAACAAAAACGGCGCGGAGAAACTCCGCGCCGTTTGCGCAAACCTTGTCCGGACCTGGCATCAGCTATGATAGCCGTGTTCGCCGTGCTCTGAGAGATCAAGGCCGGCGGACTCGACATCCTCGCTGACGCGCAACCCGCCCGCCACAGCCTTGGCGATGGTCAGCGCTACGGCCGCCACGATGGCACTCCAAACCGCCGTCACCACCACGCTCTTGATCTGCGTGATGACCTGGCCGGTCATTTCATAGCCTTCGGGGGGCGTGCCGCCGAGTGCGGAACTGGCGCAAACACCGGTAAGAACCGCACCGATGATGCCGCCGACACCATGGACACCGAAGACGTCCAGACTGTCATCGTAGCCGAAGGCCTTCTTCATGCTGGTGGCAGAGAAATAGCACAGAATGCCGGAGGCCGCGCCAATGAGCAGGGCGCCCAACGGACCTGCCGTGCCGGAGGCCGGGGTGATGGCCACCAGGCCCGCCACCGCGCCCGATGCCGCACCCAGCATCGAGGCCTTGCCCTTGGTCAGCGCTTCACCGGTGCACCAGGCCAGCACCGCCGCGGCGGTGGCGAACAAGGTATTGATGAAGGCCAGCGCGGCGCCGCTGGTGGCTTCAAGGTTGGAGCCGGC
>CAYQCZ010000430.1:0-4183 GCA_964415955.1 uncultured Verrucomicrobiota bacterium
CCCCATCTCCAAGTCATCGATGGGGCTGAAATCCCGCAGCAGGCTGATGCGCTCCACGTAGCCACGCTTCTCGCGGTCGCCGTGCCAGTGGTGGGTGGCGTGGATGGGCAGCCAGCCCACCTGGCCGCGCACGTAACGCCAGACCGGCAGAGCCCACCGCTCAAAGGACTCCCGGACATGCCGGTTATAGACCTGCATCAACCATGGCCGCGCCTGTCCCAGAAACGCAGCCAGGGCGAGGCTGTCGCCCCCTCCATTGATCTGCTGGTCGTAAAGGCCGTGAACATCAAATAGCTGTCGATGTGCCGCCCACGCCCCACCCGGTGCGGATTCCCGGTGGGGCTGGCCATTACCCAGTTGCGACACGCCTGTCGTGCGCGTCTCCAATGGTCGGCCATGCCGGTCAAGGTAGGTCACGCGGTCGAACAACTGCACGACGGGCACACGCTCCAGCTCCACAGCGGCCTGCTCCCACCAGTCGCCATGGCTGAATTCAAAATCGCAGTCGACCCAGGCCAGCTTGGTGAACCGGTCGGGAACATGCGTTGCAAGGATGTTGAGCAGCCTCTCCTTGTGCCAGAGGACATCCCGCGCCCGCACATGAATCACCCGGTCACTGGCAGGGATCGTGTGCGGCTGGCCACCAATGGCGCATTCAATGGTAAACAACGTCGCGCCCTCCCGCTCGCATCGCTCCGCAAAGGCGTCGTAATGGCGGCGCAGGGTCTGGAAGCCGACCGGATTAAAGAAGCACGTCATCACCGCGAGATCATCGCGCCGGACGGGAAACATCAGCTCAGGTCCGCGACGCGCGGCGACGATGGATTTCAGGCCCGCCCTTGTGGGTGGGGGTGAAGTCATCGGCTGCCCGCGATGATCGTAGAAGATTCCCATCAGTCGGCAGTGATCACGAGCTTGTCTGTGGGGAAGCGGAAGGTGTCGCCGTTCAGCACAGCACGGCTGTCCGTCAGTGCTTTGTGCCAGAGCATGTTTCCACCGGAGGCGGCATCGAAGATGGCGCAGGCGACCACAGTGCCCCAGTCCGCAGTGGCGGTGGGGAATGTGATCGGGTTGGCGTTCTTCTTCTGGCCGCTGACGGCGGCGGGCCACTCCGTCGCATCGTTCGTGACAGCCGCCCTCGCGTAGCTGCCACCCGCCACTTCCACACCACCTCCGGCGTCGTTGGGGGCAGACGTGAACAGCCCGACGTAAAGTGTGGCTGAACGGGCGTAGTCGCCACCGCCAAAGACGTGATCAAGGAGTTCGTTTTCGAGATAGTTGGATGCTGCGCTCATAGGTCAAGGGTGTGGATGGATTTGTATGTCATGGGCCATGAATCTTGTGCGTAGGCAAGCCACCTGCGCCCGTTGTGCGAACGGCTTGGTTTGTGGAGGTTTAGCAAATCCGGCAAGACACGCCGCCATGTTGCCCCACCATCCTGTGTGAGGATGGTCCGCCAGATGTAGGCTTCCCCGGTGGTGAAATTATTGCTGTATGTGTAACAAAGAATTGCTGCGTCCTCGTGAGCGACAAAGTGAGCGCGATATTTGGTATCACCGTTGGTCGGGACAGATGACCATGTGCTGCCTCCATTGACGCTCCGATAAACGGTCGCGCCTGACATGAACCAAACAACACTGCCATCTCCGTTGGTTGAGAGGCTGTCACTGTTGATTGCAGCAGGAATGGTTACCTCAACCAGCGAACCGGGCAGCCCCTTGTAGAGTTTGCCCGCCGTGCTGAAATAAGCCACCAGACCATCCGATGAGATCGCCTGACCGTAAAGCAGCTCCACTGTCTCACTCACCCACGAGCTGCCCCCATCAGTTGAGACACAGGCCCGGCCAATTCCCCCCGCATTTGAAATCCCGATGACTGCCAACCCGCTGTCGTCGCAGGCAATTCGCTCGATTGTATAAGGCAGCGAGAACCCAGGGATTACCGCACCAGTGTTGGTTAATTTATCAGCGTAGGTGCTACTGATCAAATACAGTGTCGCCCCATCACCGCTCATGGCCATCTGCCTCCAAGCTATACCCACCTGGGGTTTGATGTTGATCCACTGGCTTGTGAGGGCACGGTTCGTGGTGATCCCAACCGCAGATTTACCATGCGTCTTGGAATCCTCCACTGCGCAGGCAATAACCTGTCCGCCGTTTGATATGGCCCATGCGTTGTGCATAGTGCCGAGATACCAAGCCGCAATCACCGATGATGGGTTTGTCGCGACCCATTCCGGGGGCCGCAGATCAGCACTACCACCAATCACAATCGAGCCTGTGGCCGCGCCCACCATCTCACCACGCATGTCCGCGCTGCCATCCACGCGCAGCACCATGTTCGCGGCCAGTGTCGATGGGGGCGACGGCTGGGCGAAGCCATCGAAGGAGATCGCCCCCGCCACCTCGCCGTCCTTGTAGGACGTGGACGGCAGCGGAAACTTGGCCCCGCGTCTGAATTTACGGACGAAGCTCATTTACCACGCCACGGGTTCAGCCTCGGCTTCGAGGTATTGGATTTGCACACCCAGCAGGTCAGCGCCGACCGTCATGGTGTCGTTGAGCGCATCACGCACGATCTCCCACAGCGTGAGATCGCCCAAAGCTGGCACCTGACCAACAGTGAGAGAGGCTGTGACTTCAGAGACGTGCAGCTTGTCGGTGGGTGATGCCAGAACAGTGTCCGTCACTTCCACCAATGTCCCAAGAGCCGTGTCCATGGAGTCGGCATTGCTGCGGGCACCGGACTTGATCTGCCACTTGACCGTCTGGCCAGCGGTGGCACCGGCCACGGGCACCCAGAAGAACTTCACCTTCACCGTCAGGCGATCCCACACGTCAGGGAATGCGAACTTGAAGTTGGTGTATTGGTTTTCGGAGCCACTGAATCGGAAGGCGTCTGCCATGTAGTAGGTCGATGGGAATTCCAGTGACACACCAGTCGCACCCTTCCAGTTGCGCTTGATCATCATGCCGGCGTCGATCCACTCCTCGCGATACACACCCGTGCGCGTGGGGGCATCCGTGGCCAGCAGGTTGTGGAGCCGCGCGCCCGTGTCATCCATCGGGAAGATGCGCCCCACCTTGAGGGTGCCCACCTGGGTGAATTTCCCATAGACCAACAGCCGGTCCTCAGCCACCACCACCACACCGTTCACCGTGTCGTTGAAGGCATCGAACACGGCAAGGTTGGTGCCGTCTGCGTCCACACGGTAGAGACGCCAGGCTGTGACTGCCGTGCCGTTCACACTCACCACATTCCCGCCGAAATAGACGCGGCCCTGTCCATCCACGGCGAAGGGCAGCGGCCAGTCATTCGCGCTGGCCATGACCAGGTTGACCACCCATCCAGTGTCCCGTGTGCCGTCCGAGTTGAGACGGTAAAGCCCCTTGTGATCCGTGCCACCCGCGCCGTTCCAGGTATAGGCCGTGCCGTCGAAGGCACCCACCGTGTTGCCCACGATGATCTGCGAGCCATCCGGGGCGACGGCCATGGTGTTCGTGGCCGCTGCTGCGCCAGTGCCACCGTTGGCGGACCAGTCGCCGTCCACCGTGCCGTAGTCCGGATCGGATTCATTGGGCGGGAAATAGAGCTTCTTCACCGCCTGCGGATTCGTCACGCCGTCATAGACTGACGTGGGGCGGCTGGTCAGATAGACGTGATCGCCGTAACCCGCCAGTGCATGGAGATTGTTCGAGCCATTGGCGGAGTAGAGCGACAGACCGGTGGTGGCGTTGAGAATCCGCAGCGTGCGCCATGACAGTGCAGCCAGACGGCCGTTGAGTGGCACCAAGCCCTTGAGCGCATCCGTGCCCGTGGCCGCGATGCCGGACACCTGGCCAAAAGTGGCATCTTTCACACCACGCGCGTTGAACTTGTTGATCCACGACGGGGCCGCGCCCTGGTAGCTGGACAAGCCGGACTCACTGCCCGCGTAGATCGCGCCGTCACTGCCTTTGACCAGATGATGCTGCGGGAGCGTGAAACCCGCGCCTGGCGCGAAATGCGGGTCCGCCTTCAACCGCAGGTCGATCTTGGCGATGCGTGGCAACGCCACATTGTCGAAGGCAGTGAATGCGCCGGACAGATACAGCCAGTTGCCATCACGCAACACGCGCACAACCTCGCCATTGAATGCCCCGATCTCCGACCGATCAAAGCGGTCCTTGTCCGCAGCCGACAT
>CAYQCZ010000431.1:0-4172 GCA_964415955.1 uncultured Verrucomicrobiota bacterium
GGGACAGGCGCCTCGAATTTGTGGACATCCAGGCGGACATGATGGGCAACGATGGACTGCCGGACAAACGGCTTTTTGTGTCGGACGGCCTCCACATGTCGCCTGCGGGCTATGCGGTCTGGACGCGCCGCGTGCGGCCGGTGCTGAAATGACAGGAGGGAGGCCAAAGTTTCGGCAGCCGCGAACGGAAACTTTTTGCATTTTGCAGGTCGCATCCTAAATCATCAACGCATGACGGAGCCGCTCGCGTTCATACTCTACGAAAGCCTGCTGCCGGGCAGCCAGCTGACCAACCGGCTGCGCGACCTGGGCTATCGTGTGCGGCAGATCACGGATGCATCCACGTTTGTGGCGCAGGCTGCCACGGACAAGCCGTTGCTGGCGGTGTTTGAGCTGGCGAACAGCCACGTGGATGTGTGCGATTTGATCGCGCAGGTGCGCCAGCATCCGGACACGCAACATCTGCCCGTGCTGGCCTACACGGAATCGAAGGACAAGGTGCTGCATGAGGCGGCCCATGCGGCGGGGGCCACCCTGATCGTGGTGGCGGACGGCCTGCTGGCCCAGCTGCCCATGCTTCTGGAACGAGTGCTCGAAGTGGAATAACCGAATGAACCCAACTGCTGTCAAACTCCGCGAGGGCATCCATGTGATGCACCTGTTCTACAAGCTCGACCGCTCACGGCTGGCCGACGAGGCCGGTGCCGAGGCGCGTGCAAAAGTTCAGGCCCTCTGCGCTTCGCATGCGAACGCCTGCCAGCCGCGCATCTGCTCCTACGCCGTGGTGGGGGGCAAGGCCGAGATGGCCTTCATCCTGTATGCCGCCGATGCCTTGAAGCTCTCCCGGATGCATCGCGAACTGGAGGCGTGCTTTCCACCCAACAGCCTGCAAACCGTCTATTCGTATTTGAGCATCACTGAAATCTCCGAGTATTCCTCCACGGAGGAGGACTACAAACGGATGCTGGTGCAGGGGGAGAAGCTTGAGGAGGGCACGCCTGCGTATCAGGAGCGCTGGACCAAGATGATGGAGAAGAAGAAGGAGTATGAACATTACCGGCTTTACCCCGAGCTGCCGGACTGGGAGGTCATGTGTTTTTACCCGATGATCAAGCGCCGCGCCGGCCCGGACAACTGGTATGCGATGGATTTCGACACGCGCAAGAAGCTGATGGGCGGGCATGCGCGCACGGGGCGCAAATATGCCGGGCGGGTGACGCAGTTGATCACATCCTCGACCGGGCTGGATGACTGGGAATGGGGTGTGACGCTGGTGGCGCATCAGATGGATGACCTGCGGGACATCGTCTATGAAATGCGATTTGACGAGGTCAGCGCCCGCTTCGGTGAATTCGGGGTCTTCTACACCTGCATTCGCATGGGGGCCGCCGAGTTGTTCAATCATCTGCGGCCATGAGCCTCTTCACGCCCGGCACGCAAGGGCTCGCGCATCACCTTGGACCCGCCGCGGCGGGCTGGCCGCTTGATCAGTTCCTCCCTCTGCTCAAGACCGGGCCGCGATGCGCATGGGAGTGCGCGCAGCCGTTCTCGAAACAACCATGAACACCGAAGAAATCCTCAAAAAATTGCAGGACGCAGTCTTTCTTTATGGTCTGGATGTCCTGGCCGCGGTGCTGATTCTCGCCCTGGGGCGCTGGGCTGCCAATCTTATCCGCAAGCTGGTGGGCAAACTCATGGCCAGACGCGAGATCGAGGGAACCGTGGTGTCCTTCGTCAGCAACCTCGCCTACATCGGCATCATGACCTTTGCCGTGCTGGCGGCGATATCCAAGCTTGGCGTTCAAACCACCTCGTTCGTGGCCGTCATCGGCGCCGCCGGTCTTGCCATCGGCCTGGCCTTTCAATCCTCGCTCTCCAACTTCGCCGCCGGCTTTCTGCTGGTCATATTCCGGCCCTTCAGGAAGGGAGATTTCATCGAGGGCGCCGGGACGGCGGGCATCGTGCAGGAAATCCAGATCTTCACGACCCGGCTGATCACTCCCGACAACAAGCTCATCATCATCCCCAACTCCAAGCTCATGGGGGACAACATCGTCAACTACTCAGCCATGGGGACACGCCGCGTGGACTTCAAGTTCGGCGTCAGCTACGGCGATGATTTGAAGAAGGTGAAGGAAATCCTGAAACGCATCGCCTCGGAGGAGAATCGCGCGCTTCCGGAACACGCACCCATGGTTGCCGTCAGCGAGCTTGGTGACAGCAGCGTCAATCTCATCCTGCGCCTGTGGGTGAAAAGCAGCGACTACTGGCCGGTGTATTTCGACACCATCGAGAAGGTGAAGATCACGTTTGATGCCGAGGATGTCACCATTCCGTTCCCGCAGCGGGACATTCATTTCTACCAGCAAAACAAGTAATCCCCCCACATGGAAATTCCCGCCATCGAGGAAATCAAAAAGGTCGCCATCGAGTTTCTGACCCAATACGGGTTTCAGATCATCGGGGCGTTCATCATTCTCACCGCCGGCTGGATTCTCGCCGGCATCCTCTCCCGGTGGCTGGACGGGTTCCTGGTAAGAAAAAACATGGAGCTGCCGCTGCGGCTGTTGATCGCGCGGGTGCTGAAGGCGCTGGTGCTGGGCTTCACCTTTGTGCTGGCGCTGGACAAGTTTGGCGTGCAGGTGGCGCCGCTGGTCGCGGGCATTGGCGTGGCGGGTGTGGGCATCGGCCTGGCCATGCAGGGCGTGCTGTCCAACATTGTTGCCGGAATCACCATCATTTTCGTCAAACCCTTCCGTGTCGGCGAATGGGTGGAGATGCTGGGCGTGCACGGCAAGGTGGAAATGATCGCGCTCTTCAGCACCACCCTGTCCCACCCGGACAAATCACGTGTGATCATTCCCAACCGCAAGATCGTCGGTGAAGTCCTCCACAACTACGGCACCATCCGCCAGTTGAACCTCACCGTGGGCGTGGCTTATGCCACGGACCTGAACAAGGCCGCTGCCGCCATTGAAAGCGTGCTGGCAAACCATACCAAGGTGCTCAAGGAGCCCAAAGCCATTCTGGGCGTGTCCTCGCTTGCCGATTCCTCCATCAACATCTCCGTCAGACCATGGGTGTGCGTGGATGATGCGGTGACGACCGGTGCGGAAATCTACAAGGCCGTCATCGAACGGTTTCGCGCGGAGAACATCCAGATCCCCTTCCCGCAAAGGGAAATCCGCGTGCTCAATCCATCCGAGATCGCGCGCGGCGCGGCCTGAGCATCAAGGGCGGAGCTGCCCGCCGGGCATGGCCGTTTGCCGGTGCGAAGCCACTGGACAGGCTGGTTCCTGAACCGCGGGTCGCGCAGTGACCGGTTGGGTTTCAGCTTCATGGCCGTGGTGGTGTGTCATGTCCGGTTTCTCCGTTCCGCCCATCAAGTGCAAACCATGCAGGCAATATGTGTCGCTCAACGGACGGGCAGCGTGAACCAGAAGGTGCTGCCTTTTCCAATGTCGCTTTCGACTCCGATCTGTCCGCCATGCGCTTCGATCGCCAGCTTGCAAAAGGCCAGGCCCAGCCCCTTGCCCAGACGTGCCTTGCGGTTGGTGCCCTGGCCGAATTTTTCAAAGATGATTTGATGATGTTCGGGGGAAATGCCCCGCCCGCTGTCCTGCACGGAGACGCGCGCGATGTCGTCGCCCGCCTCCAGTTTCACAAGCACCTCGCCGCACGCCGGGGTGAATTTGAGCGCGTTGCCGAGAAGATTGCCGAGCACGCGTCGCACTATGTCGCCGTCGCACAGCGCTTCGGCATTGCCTGCCGGTCCTTTCAGGATGACTTTGCTTTGCACGAACAGAGGCCGCATGGCTTCCAGAGTGGTCCTGACCAGCGGGGCCAGTGCCTGCCTGGCCTTGTTCAGCGGCATTTGCCGGGCTTCCAGCCGGTTGACGTCAAGCACGGTGTTGATCATTTCGCTCATGCTTTGCGCGCTTTGTTCACAACGTTCCAGCACGGCAAACTCATCGGGCATCAGACGTGTTCTGGCGGCGAGCTTCAGGAATTCCGCGCCCATGAGCATCACCGCCAGCGGTGAGCGCAGGTCATGGACAATCATGTGCGTGAGGCTGTCGCGCAGATGTTCCAGCTCCTGCAACCGGCGGAAGTTCTCCTGCATCTGGTCATGGAGCCGTTTGGATGCCACGGCGTTCCGCACGCGCAGGATG
>CAYQCZ010000432.1:0-4166 GCA_964415955.1 uncultured Verrucomicrobiota bacterium
CACCGCCCACATCTTCACCCTGGAGGATGCGAAGGGGCTCCTCCGGGCGGGGCTCGACGCCTTCGCCCACGGGATCCGGGACCAGGACATCGACGACGAGCTGGTGGCCCTCTGGAAGGAGTCCGGGGATGTGGTGCTGGTCCCCAACCTCCCGGACCGGGCGGTCCCCACCGACCTGGACTGGCTCTCGGGGACGGTCCCCGAGGCACAGATCCGGCTGATGGAGGATCAGATGATGCTGGAGCGCCCCCAGGCCCGGGAGGCCTTCGGGATCCAGGCCCGGAACCTGGCCCGGCTCCACGCCGAGGGAGCCTGGATCTCCTTCGGAACGGATGGGAGCGGGCCCTGGGCCGCCCACGTGGAGCTGGAGGACATGGTGGCCTCGGGGATGCCCCCGGCGGATGTGATCGTGGCGGCCACACCCCTTCACATCGAGCATTCGCCATGGTTGCGGGCCTTTCAGGACAAGTGCGAGGTGATTCCCTTCGGGATCGAACTGGACCGGTTTCAACCAACCACGGCCCTGGAGCGTCATGCCATGGACTGGAAGGCGCGCACAGATGGAAAGCCTGTGCTGCTGACGGTCGGCCGTCTGGTGGCCTACAAGGGGCTTCGATATTTGATCGAGGCCATGCGTCGCGTGGATGCCGTGTTGTGGATTGCGGGCACCGGTCCTCTTGAGCGCGAGTTGAAGGCGCACGCGGGCCGTCTTGGAGTTGCGGACCGGGTGAGTTTCCTCGGGGCCCTTTCCGAGCAGGAACTGCCCTGTGTCATGCATGCCTGCGATGTGTTTGTGCTGCCTTCTGTCACGCCCAATGAAGCCTTCGGTCTCGTGCAGATCGAGGCGATGGCGTGCGGCAAGCCTGTGATCAGCTGCAATTTGAAATCGGGGGTGCCATGGGTCAACCAGCACGAGAGGACGGGGTTGGTGGTGCCGCCTGCGGATGCCGATGCCTTGGCTGTTGCCATCCACCGGCTTTTGCAAGATGCTCCCTCAAGAGTTGCCATGGGCAACGCGGGACGGCTGCGTGCCGGGCGGGAATTCGATCTGCGGGTCATGATCCGGCGTTACTGGGATCTTTTCGAGCGGCTTCTTCAGGGGCCTCGTTCATCGGATGACGTATAAAACCTACATCGGCGTCGTTCTGCTGTCCTTTCTGGGAACGTATTTCCTCACTCCGTTTGTGATCCGGTTCGCACTGAAGCTTGGAGCCATTGACAACCCAGGCGGTCGGAAGGTGCATGTCAAACCCATGCCACGCTTCGGTGGACTGGCTGTATTTGGTGGCTTCTGTGTGCCCTGGAGCTTTTTCTATCTGCTGGACAATCACGTGACCGCCACATTTCAGAACTATGAAAAGCTCTTTGCCGTTCTTGTGATCGGAGCGGTGGCCATGCTCGTGCTGGGGGCCGTGGATGACGTGAAGGGCCTCAAGGCGCTTCCCAAGCTGTGTGTGCAGCTTGCAGTGGCCTCCGGGCTTTATGTTGGCGGCTATCAAATCATGGTTTTGAGCAACCCCTTCGGTGAGAGCCTGGCATTGGGATGGTGGTCGGTCCCGGTGTCCATCCTGTGGATTGTCGGCATCACGAATGCAATCAACCTCCTGGATGGCATCGATGGTCTGGCTGCGGGCGTCACCGCCTGCATCGCACTCTCCCTGGCCGTGATCAATGTGCTCGCAGGCAACATCATCGTCGCCCTGCTCACGCTGTGCCTCGCCGGAGCATGCCTCGGGTTCCTGCCCCACAATTTTGCCCCTGCGCGGATTTTTCTCGGGGATTCAGGAAGCCTGTTTCTTGGGCTGACACTTTCCTGCATTGGCATCCTGTCGCTGTTCAAGGCGGCCACCGCGACGTTTGTGGCCATCCCCTTGTTGTTGTTCGCCCTTCCGTTGGCGGACACGACCACGGTTTTCTTCGGCCGGTTGTGGCGCGGGGTGCCGGTCTTCAAGGGGGACCGGACGCATGTGCATCACCGGCTTCTGGCGCTGGGTCTTTCCCACGGGCAGGCCGCCGTGCTGCTTTATGCCGTCACACTGTTGCTGGGGTTCAGCGCCATCTCCCTGGCATTGAAGCAGCGTCCGTTTCTTCTGTTGAGCGGGGGTTTGCTGATGGCGATTGCTCTGATGTTCATCTGGAAACGGTGGAGGCTGATGCATAAGGTGAAGCCACCAGCGCCATCCGACTCCGACCCATGCTTGAACTCGAAGCCGCCCAACAAAGAATCCTCGCCTCCATTCCGCTGACCGGTGCCGAGCGGATTCCAGTCGCCGCCGGACTTGGACGTGTGCTTCAGGAGGATGTGAAAGCCGTCGTGTCACTTCCGGGTTTCGACAACTCGGCCATGGACGGTTATGCCGTCCGGTCAGTTGATGTTGCAAAGGCCTCCGTGGACAGGCCCGTGTCACTCAGGTTGCTTGGTGAAGTGCCGGCAGGCTGTGTCGCCGACAAGGCGGTGACTGCGGGCACCTGCCTGAGGATTTTTACTGGATCACCCCTGCCATGTGGTGCGGATGCGGTGGTGATGCAGGAGGACACCCGTCCGGCTGCGGAGGATTCCAGCATCATCCATGTCTGCGACAGGGTTGCGCCATGGGAGAATGTGAGGTTGCGGGGCGAGGACATCGAAGCCGGCGCAGTGATTGGAAGGGCAGGACTGCGCCTGGGGGCCGCCCACATGGGTCTGATGGCCGCAGCAGGGATTGAGACCATGGTTGCCAGCCGAAAACCCGTCGTGGGATTGCTGGCCACCGGCGACGAGTTGCGCGAGCCGGGGCAGCCGATCGGGGCCGGTCAGATTTATGAGAGCAACCGCACGATGTTGGGCGCCCTTGTCGGGTCCTGTGGGGCGCAACCGCTCAAACTGCCGCTGGTGGCGGATGATCTGGAATCAACCCATGCGGCGGTGCGTGACGCCATTTCGCAATGTGATGCGTTGGTCACCACAGGTGGCGCCTCGGTGGGGGATCACGACTGGGTCCGCGCAGCGGTGGATGCCGCCGGTGGTTCCGTTGCTTTCTGGAAGGTTGCCATCAAACCGGGAAAGCCGTTCATCTTCGGCAGTGTGGCGGGAAAGCCCTTGTTCGGCCTTCCGGGCAATCCTGTGTCCGCCTTCGTCACATTTCTCCTGTTTGTGCGTCCAGCCCTGCTTCGGATGATGGGGGGGCAGGGGCCGTGGTTTCGCACCGTGCGCGCCACGCTGGGCGGGGAATTGAGCAACAGGGGGAACCGGCGGCATTTCATGCGGGTCTTGCTGGACCACGATGGTGTGGCATGGCCCGTCGCCCTGCAGTCTTCACATGCCATTGGTTCATTGGCCGCTGCCAATGCCCTGGCGGACGTGCCGCCCGGAACGACACTGGCGGAGGGAACCAGCGTGAAGGCGATGCTCTGGGATTAAAACTTCCTCTTGGGGATGTCCAGCACAGCGGGCTTGGTCTCGAACCGTGGCGCGGGCCTGGCCGCTTCCGGCAGTGCTGCCTGACCGGTGCCGCCACCCAGTGATGAGATGTCATTGAAATCGTTGAGTTTGCCGGGCCCTCCTCCAAAGGAACCACCGAAACCGCCTCCCATCAGGCCGGATGAAGCCCCGCCGGTCCTGCCGGAAAGCGAACTGGCCCCCGCTGCTTCCGCTGGCTTCATGAAATTCGGTATGACCGATGGTGTGCCAATGAGGTTGGAATCCCATGCGCGTCCGCCCAGTTCCAGACGCATGCTGCCGGGGGCAAGGGCTTCGCTGCCGCCCATGCCGGAAGGTGAACCCTGCGGCTTTCCAAAGGTGATGGTCGTCGGCGCCTTGGGTGCGAAAGGATTTTGAGCTGCGCCCTGACCCTGCCCAAAGCCGCCCTGGTTGCGCGCGGCACCCAAAAGCCCTTCCGGTGTGCTGCCTCCAAGTTCCATTTCCAGACGGTTGGTGCCAAGCATGCTGCCGTTTTCGTTGCGGTCCTGGTTTTTTGCATTGCGATTGTCGCTGCCGGATCGTTCGCTCCTGTCGCGCCCGTCGTTGGAACGTCTGCCGGTCGATTTTCCGTCACGATCAACGCGATCGTTGTCACGGTCATCGTAGCGATTCTTGCTGGAGACGCTGTCCCGCTCGTCGCCTTCGGACCAGTCGTCGCGCTCCTGCCGTTTCTTGTCGCGTTCACGTGTGGAAGGGAACTGGCCCT
>CAYQCZ010000433.1:0-4161 GCA_964415955.1 uncultured Verrucomicrobiota bacterium
CGCGGGCATCACTGGTGAAGACGCAAAGCCTTATTCACTGCTTTATACCTATTCCCTCATCATCGCGCTGGTTTGTGGCACGGCGGGGTTGCCGCACATCCTGGTGCGCTTCTACACCAACCCCGACGGTGTCGCCGCGAAGAAGACCACCATGTGGGTGATGATTCTCATAGGCATCTTTTATGTCTTCCCTCCTGTGTTCGGAGTCATGGGACGCAACTTGATGCCTGAGTTGTATGCGGGCGTCGGTGCGAAAGGCACGGACAAGATCGTGCTCGAATTGCCCATGATACTGGCCGCCAAATACGGCGCGCTGGGACCAATTCTTAGCGGTATCACCTGCGCCGGCGCGTTCGCGGCGTTCATGTCCACATTCAGCGGGTTGCTTGTCTCCATGACCGGTGCTCTGGCGCATGATGTGTATGGGCGCATCCTCAAGCCCGGTGCGACGGCGGAACAACGGATGCGGGCCTTCAAATACGCAGCCGTCATTGTAGGCGGGGTGGCGGTCATTCTCGGCACGCAGGTGGAGAAACTTCAGATCAACTTCATGGTGGGGCAGGCTTTTGGCATCGCTGCGGCCAGTTATTTCCCGC
Organism: uncultured Verrucomicrobiota bacterium; assembly: GCA_964415955.1. Classification (GTDB taxonomy): domain Bacteria; phylum Verrucomicrobiota; class Verrucomicrobiia; order Limisphaerales; family CAYQCZ01; genus CAYQCZ01. The sequence continues at coordinate 597 of CAYQCZ010000433.1, forward strand.
TGCTGTTCATGGCGGTCTGGTGGCGCAAGCTGACCATGAAGGGCGCGGCCACAGGCATGTTGACGGGTGGCATGGCAGCAGTGATCACCGTGACACTGACCAATTTCAGCGACCTTGGGTGGGTGAAAATGGGCGATTACTGGGCGGCGCATCCGTTGCTTCGTATCCTCTGCGAACAACCTGCCATCTGGACCGTGCCGCTGGCGATCGGATTGATGATCGTGGTGTCCAAGCTGACCGCGAGCGAAGTGCCAGCGGACATCCGCATGAAGATGCTGGTGCTGCATGCACCGGAAAAGCTGGGGCTGAAACAGGAATACATCCAGGAACACCAGCACGGGCATTGAACGGCATACCGTTCGATCACTTGCCGCTTCTGGTCAGCCCTCCATCTCTTCGCGCATCGCCGTCTGTAGATTCCGGGCGCAGTCCTCGCTGCAAAGCTGGAAAAACGCATCCTTCCCGGCCTGCTTTGCCGGCGAGTCATCGGTGACGATCATCATGGGAACCCTCTTGCCCGCCTTGTAGAGCAACATGGGCTCCACGGTCCCCGGCTTGACCTCGCGTAACCCTTCAGGTTTCAGTGCGATGGATATGCCGAAAACCTCGTGATCCTCGGGGATGTGAACGGAGCACCATGCGCAACGATCATGCCATGCGTCGATGGACCAGTCGGTTTTGTCCGCTTTACGTTTCATGCCGGGATTGATGCAAATAATCACTGCTTTGACAATTCAACGACGGCTTGACACCTCATGGGCTGCGTCCAATCGTCACGCGCCGCAGCCGTTGGCGGCAGGAAACCAGCATGGAACCGACATCTTCATCCAGTGACTTTCTGCGACGCATCCGCACCGAAACCCTGCCGGGACTTGGTCCTGAGCGTCGCAAGGACGCCCAGCCTGTGAAGGCGGTGCGTGGGATGGTGGCATCGTTTTGTGCGGAACGGGCGGTGTCCAGCAACACACAGGAACTCCTGATGAGCGGCGCGTTGCTATGGCACGATCATCTTGAGGAATCACACACGATCTCGCAGGGGATTCACTCGGTGGATGGCAGCTTTCTGCATGGGATCATGCACCGGCGCGAGCCTGATCCTGGCAATGCCAAATACTGGTGGCATCGGGTGGGGGCGCACGCATGCTTCCCGGCATTGGGCAGAAGAGCAGGGGAGTTTCTGGACAAGGCGGGGCAATCTGCTTTCTCCCGGCAAATCGCGCCGGGCGGAAGATGGGATCCCTTCGCCTTTGTCGATGCCTGCGAGAAAGGCCGGCACGGCGGCAACGGGGAACTGGTGCAGATGCTCAAGATGCTCCAGGAGATTGAATTTGAAGTCTTCATCCAGCACGTGCTGAGGACGGTTTAGACGGAGTTTCGATTCCATCGCAACACATGCCCAACTTCCTTTCCGTGCTGACCGCCGTGCTGCCGATCTTTTGCATCGGTGGTCTTGGCTTTGGCATGAGGCGCATTGGCTGGCTCACCGAGGAGGCGGATAAAAGCCTGCTGCGCATGACCATCAATCTCCTCATGCCGTGTCTGATTCTGGATTCCGTGATGGGAAATGCCGCGTTGCGCGAGCTGACGAATGTCCTGGTGACGCCAGTTGCCGGTTGCGCAAGCGTGGGTTTGGGTCTTCTGGTCGGCTTGGCAGGGCGCAAACTGGCGGGTCTGACCGATCCTGCGAAGGGACGGACCTTTGCGTTGACAGTGGGTGTTTATAATTATGGCTACATGTCGATACCGCTGGCGGCGGCGTTCTATTCAGGCGGCGACACGATGGGCGTGTTGTTTGTCTTCAATGTGGGCGTCGAGGTGTCCATCTGGACCTTGGGATTGCTCGTGTTGAGCGGAACTTCATTGAAGGAAAGCTCGAAACATCTCTTGAGTGCGCCCGCCATCAGCATTCTGGTTGCGCTTCCATTGAATCAGTTCAACGGCAAGGAATGGCTGCCTGGTTTTGTGTTGCAGACGGCGCACATGCTTGGGCAATGCACCATCCCCCTGGGGCTGGTGCTGGTGGGTGCGACGATGGCGGATCAATTGCCGGGGTTCAAATCAGAGAAGGGCTGGCGTGTCATGGCGGCTGCAAGCCTCCTCCGGTTGGTGGTTGTGCCTCTGGGATTCGTGCTGGCTGCGAAGTTTCTACCGTTTTCAGTGGAACTGAAACGCGTGCTTGTTTTGCAGGCTGCGATGCCTTCCGCAGTCTTCCCCATCATACTTGCGAGGCATTACGGAGGAGACCCGGCCACGGCGTTGCGCGTGGTGATCGGCACCACGGTGGCCTCGTTCGTCACAATCCCGCTGGCTTTGCGGATCGGGATGAAGTTTGTGGGCGCTGAATGAGGGGGCCTACTTCGCAGCCTTTTTCCTTGGGCTGCGTCTGGCCGCAGAGGGCAGTCTGGCTGTTTTCGCCACGGTCTTCAGAATCGCTTCCACTAGGCCGTCGATAGTATGTTTCGCGGCCTCCACATCCGGTTTCAGGCCCAACGCAACCATCGCCTTGGTAGTTTCAGGCCCAATGGATGCCGTTCGCGTCTTGGGAAACTTCGTCAACAGTGCAGGCAGGTCAAAGCGGGCATGAAAATGCTCCACCGTTGAACTGCTGGTGAATGTGATCCAATCCGCGCCTTCCTCCTGCATGCGGACGGCATGTCCCGTCACATCCTCCGTCTCGGCCTCCGTGCGATAACATGCGACGTCATCCACAATGGCCCCTCTGGCTTCGAGGGCCTTCGGCAGATCCGGATTGGCCACTTCGGCACGCATGAGGAGAACATTCAAATTCTCAATATCCTCGAACGCGCAGATGGCCGACGTAATTTCGTCTGTGAGATACTTGTCGGGCATGACGTCCACCCTCAGGTGAAGCGCCCTGAGTTTGGCCGCCGTGGCCGGACCAACGGCAGCGATGCGTGCGCCACCCAAGTCACGGATGTCATCAAAGGCGACAAAGAACTTCTCAAAAAAAGCATCCACGCCATTCGGGCTGGTGAACACGATCCAGTTGTAGTGATTGAGCCCCATGATCGCATCGACGAGTGGGCGTTGATCGTTCGGAGACACCGTCTTGATGGTGGGGATTTCCAACACATCAGCGCCAAGCTCCCCGAGTTGGCGGGACAATTGACTGGCCTGTTTCCGTGTGCGGGTGACAACAATCCTCGAACCAAACAACGGCCTCTTTTCAAACCAGTTCAGACGTTCACGCAAGCCGACCACACCTCCCACAATGGTTACCGCCGGTGCTTTGAAGCCGGTCTTTTCCACGATATCGGCGATCGTGCCGAGCGTTCCTGAGATGGATTGCTGATGGCCTGTGGTGCCCCATCGAACCATTGCCACAGGTGTTTGCTCCTGTGCGCCACCAGCCATAAGGCCTGCGGCGATCTCGCGGATGCGCTCGACACCCATGAGGATGACCTTGGTTCCGGAACTTTTTGCGATGTGGCTCCAGTCGATGCTGGTGTCAGGCTTGGTGGGATCCTCGTGCCCGGTGATGACGGTAAAGCTCGAGCAATGGTCCCTGTGTGTGACAGGAATGCCCGCGTAGTTGGGGGCGTCT
>CAYQCZ010000434.1:0-4140 GCA_964415955.1 uncultured Verrucomicrobiota bacterium
GTCCCCCACCACGATCACATGACTGCCCTCCCCGCTCCCTATCACAATCTGGTTGCTTCCAGATTGCGGCGGCCCCAGCTCCCGGACATTGACATAAAGCCCTTCAACCGGGGCTCCATTGGGATTGTCGCCCACAAAAATGGGAGAGGACATGTCAGCCGGAGCGATCACGGAAGAAGGCGCTGCCGGCAGAACATCCGCTTGTGCGGCGGGAGCAATCAATTCAACCGAGCCATCGGGCAATGCCACATCCCCAATCTCCTGCGACTCCAGGCCGGAGAACAACGACCCGCCGGATGAGTTTTCTGCAGGCGATGAAAGAGGGCCGGTTGATGCATCCTGAAAAGGGACAGCTTCGACAATCTGCCCGGAGGTTTCCCGGGAGTCTGTGGATTCACCAGCGAAAGGGTCGGAGACATCGACAGGCTGGGCGGACAGGAGAATGCGATTCTCGAGAGACTCCAAGGTTACAACCGATTGTGAAATGCGCCCGTTCAAATTGATGCGCGGGAGGTTCTAATCGAAGGGATGCATGCTCAGCAAGAGTTATGTGCAGAAATGAAAACATATTTTCAATCCTGCTCGCGTCAGTGAGAAAAGACCTCGTAATCAAGCATCTGGAGAAGCCTCCATCGGGCACGCTGCGGGCCCGGCAAAAATCAGCGCCCCGGAAAGGATTTATCGATTGACGATTGCATGCGCCGGTCACACCTTCAGCGGCTCTTGCGCAGGATGAAAACTTTCCTGTTTATCTGCACGGGCAACGTGTGCCGCAGCCCCATGGCCGAAGGACTTTTCCGGGAGGCCACCAAGGGCCGCACGGACATCCGTGTCCTCTCCGCTGGTGTGGGGGCCATCAACGGCCAGCCGCCGAGCGCGCATTCCGTCACCGCCATGCGGCAACTGGGCATCGACATCAGCAAGCAGCGCAGCATGATGTTGACCGGGGCGCTGGTGGACAGTGCGGATTACATTTTCGGCATGACCCGGGGGCACGTGGAGGCGGTGCAACTGCTCTACCCGCAGGCGTCCGAGAAAACCTTTCTGCTGCGGGAGTTTGACGATTCAGTGGACAGCTACAACCGTGACGTGGCCGACCCCATAGGCGGCTCGCTGGACACCTATGTCAGATGCCGTGACCAGATCAAGAATGCCATTCCTTCCATTATGAAATTTGTCGAACAAGCTTCCGGAGCTTCCAGCGAGGCAGGCAAGAACATCACCACCATCGCCCTTGGGGCGGACCACGGCGGGTTTCAACTCAAGGAGGCCATCAAGTCGCACCTCGCGGGCAAGGGCCTGCCGGTGGATGACATGGGCACGCACAAAGCCGAGTCCACCGATTATCCTGAATATGCCGCGCTCGTCGCCGGCCGGGTGGCCGACGGGGAGAACACTTTCGGCATCCTGATATGCACCACGGGCGTGGGCATGAGCATGGCCGCCAACAAGGTGAGCGGTGTGCGCGCAGCACTGGTGACAACAGAGCACATGGCCCGGCTCAGCCGGCAGCACAACGACGCCAATGTGCTCTGCCTGGGGGGCAGCAACACCAGCAACGACGAGGCGCTGCGGATTGTCGATGCCTTCCTGGCAGCGCACTTCGAAGGCGGACGCCATGAAAGACGCGTGGGCAGGATGAGCATCCTCGATGGCTCGGGGTCACTCGGACTGGCGGCCGTGGATCCGAAGGTGGCGACGGTCATCCGCCTTGAGAAGCGCCGGCAGCAGGAAAACATCGAGCTGATCGCCAGCGAGAATTTCACAAGTCCCGCCGTCATGGAGGCCCAGGGTTCCGTGCTCACCAACAAATACGCCGAGGGCTACCCCAAGAAGCGCTGGTATGGCGGGTGTGAGCATGTGGATGACGTGGAGCAGTTGGCCATCGACCGGGCGAAACAGCTCTTTGGAGCCGAGCACGCGAACGTGCAGCCCCACTCGGGCAGCGGCACCAACATGGCGGTCTATTTCGCGTTTCTGAAGCCCGGCGACAAGCTGCTGACGATGGACCTGAGCCACGGGGGCCATCTCACACACGGCAACAAGGCCAATTTCTCGGGCAAGTTCTACGAGATCGTGCATTACGGAGTCCGCAAGGACAACGAGCTGATCGATTACGAGCAGCTTGCCCAGATGGCCCGCGAGCATCGTCCAAGAATGATCACGGTAGGAGCCAGCGCCTATCCGCGGATCATTGATTTCAAACGCATGGGGGAAATCGCCCGCGAGGTTGGGGCCTATCTTCTGGCCGACATCGCGCACATTGCAGGGCTTGTCGCCGCCGGTGTGCATCCCAGCCCGGTGGAACATGCGGATTTCGTCACCACCACGACGCACAAGACCCTGCGCGGACCGCGCGGCGGACTGATCCTGTGCCGGGAAAAATATGCCAAGGAAATCGATTCCATCGTGTTTCCGGGCATCCAGGGAGGGCCGCTTGAACATGTCATCGCGGCCAAGGCCGTCTGTTTCAACGAAGCGCTCCAGCCATCCTTCAAGGGTTATCAGCAGCAGATCGTCAGAAACGCGGCCGCCCTTGCCGAAGGCATGAAGCGAAATGGTTTCCGCCTCGTCAGCGGCGGCACGGAAAACCACCTCATGCTGGTGGATGTCGGTCAGCGGGGGTTGACCGGCAAGGACTGCCAGATCGCGCTGGACGAAGCCGGCATTACGACCAACAAGAACACCATTCCATTTGAAACCCGCTCGCCCTTCCAGGCCAGCGGCATCCGCCTCGGCACACCGGCGGTCACCACCCGCGGCATGAAGGAGGCCGAAATGGCGGCGATCGCCGACATGATCAGCGAGGTGTTGATGGACATCAAAAGCGTTGACACTGCACACCGCGTCCGACAACGTGTCCGTGAATTGACCGCTCGGTTCCCGCTGCCTTACTGAGTAAGCCGCACAGACCTGCGTCGAATTTCCCCCGAGAAGACCCGAAACAGTCCGGTCTTTTTGTTGGACAACCTGATCCCCCACCCATCCGCACGGGGCCAACATCCCCTTGGACGTGATGGGAGACAACATCCCAAACCTGCAATACTTATGCCTTCCAAAGGTCAACGAAGAGGCCCCCGCAGCAAAGGCGGCGGCAAGAAGAAAAAATCCGGCGGGATGACCGCCAAAGACTTCATCGCACGCGGCCTGCCGGTGGATGACGAGTTTCTTGAAGACCAGGAGTCACCTTCATCCGGCCAGGAAGACCCCGGTTCCCAGACCGGTGCTCCTGCGGCATCAGCGGAATCTTCCGATGGTTCCGAAACGCCCCCCCTGGACAAGCCCATGGCGGACAAGCCCAAGGGGCTCATGCTCAACATGGCGCAGCTCCAGTCCATGCCCATCGGGGAGCTCAACAAGATGGCCAAGGACATGGGCATCGAGAATTTCGGCACCATGCGGAAGCATGAGGTCATCTTCCACATCCTCCAGAAGAATGCCGAGCGCAGCGGTGTCATGTTTGCCGAAGGTGTGCTCGAAATCCTGCCGGAAGGCTTCGGTTTTCTGAGGTCCCAAAGCTTCAATTACCTCCCCTGCCCGGAGGATGTGTATGTTTCGCCATCGCAGATCCGGCGGTTTGATCTCCAGACGGGTGACATGATCGCCGGGCAGATCCGTCCGCCCAAGGAGAAGGAGAAATTCTTTGCCCTGCTCAAAGTCGAGGCCGTTGGACACGAGGATCCGGACAAGGCCAAGGAGAAGACACATTTCGACAACCTCACCCCCCTGTTCCCCAACAAGCGCATCCTGCTGGAAACAGTATCCGACGAACTCAGCACGCGCGTCGTGGATCTGGTCTGTCCGATCGGCAAGGGCACACGCGGACTGATCGTCGCCCCGCCCCGCACGGGCAAGACGGTTCTGATGCAGAAGCTGGCCAACGCCATCCTCAAGAACAACCCCGAGGTCTATCTCATCATCCTGCTCATCGACGAACGGCCCGAGGAGGTGACCGACATGGAACGCTCCTGCAGGGGGGCCGAGGTGGTAAGCTCCACCTTTGATGAGCCGCCCGAGCGGCATGTTCAGGTGGCGGAGATGGTCATCGAAAAGGCCCGCCGCATGGTGGAACACAAGAAGGACGTGGTCATCCTGCTCGACTCCATCACCCGCCTCGCCCGCGCATACAACACCGTCCAG
>CAYQCZ010000435.1:0-4116 GCA_964415955.1 uncultured Verrucomicrobiota bacterium
ATGGGTTTCGCAGCCAGGGACTGCTCAGAGCCTGTCTGAAAATGGCGAGGGGCGCTGCGATCATGCAAGCCCGCTTCCGGGGGGATATACCACTGAAAAGTCGTGTTCAGGCCTTGTTTGCAGGCCGTTTTGCAAGGCGCGACAGCTCGCCGTGCGAGCCGCCCCGCCTTTTCATGCGTCTGCCTCGGTGACCGCAGTCGTCCGCTTGACAGTTCCGGCCAGTGTCCTGAAAGCTGCCCTTCACGCTGGGAATGGATCGAACAATGCACCAATGACGCGGAGCGACAACACACGCGGGGCGACACTGCCTTCCATTATGATCGGGGGCTCAATGGCATGGACTGGCGGCCGACACGGTCCCCCGCTGGCATGACCATCACACCGCGCATTTCTGTCCTGATGTCCGTTTACAACGGCGAGCGTTACCTGCGTGCCGCCGTGGACAGCATTCTGGCGCAAACTTTCGGGGATTTTGAGTGCATCATCGTGGATGACGGTTCCACGGACAGCACACCTGCGGTTCTCGGAGGATTCAAGGATCAGCGCCTCCGGGTCATCCGCAATGATTCCAACCTCGGGCTTACCCGGTCGCTCAACCGTGGCATGGAAGTGGCGCGTTCCCCATTGATCGCCCGCATGGACTCGGATGACATCTGTCACCCGTGCCGGCTTGAGACGCAATGGAATCACATGGGGCGGCATCCGGAACTGGGCGTGCTGGGCACGGCCTATCACAACATAGGCCGTGATGGCCGGCCTTTCCTGAAAACCTCCTTCTCCGGAGAGCACGGATTCCTGATGTGGTATTTGATGTTTCAAAACCCCATCGCCCATCCCACGGTGTTGATGCGCACGGAACTCGTCCGCGAGGCCGGAGGATATCGTGCGGAAATGCGTTTTGCCCAGGATCTGGACCTCTGGTTGCGGCTCGGCACCCGGACACGGCTGTCCAACCTCTCGGAGCCCCTGTTGCAATTGCGCCACCACGCGCACTCGATCACCAGCTTGCACTTGCATGAACAGCAGTCCATCTGCGCCCGCATCCGCGCGGAGCTGCTTCCCCAGTTGCTCGGACCGGACCGCGCCAGCATCTTCAAAAGCCGTGTGGAGGCCGAGGAATCGGTGCTGGCGAGGCGCTTCCGGCACATCACGGAATTGCACAGGGCCTTTACGGCGGCCATGTCCTTGAACCGCGATGAGCTGGCCTTGATCCGGCGGGATTGTGCATTCCGGCTGGGGTTGATGGCGCTTCGATATGCCGGCGAGGGGGAAACCGGCCGGATGCTGGCCGCCGCGCACAGTCTCGACCCCTTGGTGGGATTGCGGCTCGTCGCATGGCCTGCCAGCCGTTACCTGCTTCGACACGTCCGCAACGGCGTGTTGCGCGGATGACAAACTCGCGCAGGCCAGGCCAGCCTGCGTTCTGCCCGGCTTACCTGACCAGACGTATCACACGAATCCGGTGGGCCTCGCTGTCGCCCACGAACACGCTGCCATCCGCATCCACAAACACCCCGTGCGGACGCCCCATCCGGCATTTTAGAGGATCGCCATCCGGGCCGTCGCCCTTTTCGCCCGTGCCGCAGAACAATTCCAGCCTCCCGGTTGCCAGGTCGATGTAGCGTATGCTGTGGCTTTCCGTGTCGGCCAGATAGACGCGCTGTCCGTCCGGTGAAAGGCTGATGCCTTTGGGGCCGCTCAAGGTCGCCTCCTTCGCCGGTCCGCCATTGCCGGTGAAACCCTTCTGCCCTGTCCCTGCCATGTGATGAATCGTGCCCTTCTTCAGGTCCAGCTTGAACACCTGGTTGCCCTCGCGCAGCGCCACCCAGAGCTGGCCGTCCCTGTCGAAATCCAGCGTGCGCGGACCTTTCAACGGAACCTCACTGAACTTCACTCCATCCGGCGTGGCGGCGGCCTTCCCGTTGCCGGCAAACGTGCCGATGAGGCCTGTTTTCATGTCCACCTTGCGGATGCGATGGTTCCCGATGTCGCAGATGTAAAGGTCGCCACGGGCATCGAACTGGATGCTGTGCGGCTGCTTGAGCTGCGCCTGTGTGGCCGGACCGCCGTCTCCGGAGAAACCCTCGGTGCCCGTGCCCGCCACGGTCGAAATGACACCGGTCTTCATGTCCACCCTGCGGACGCGGGCATTGCGCATGTCCACGATGAACAGGTCGCCCCTGGCATCGAACCGGATCTCATGCGGCAGATTGAACTCCGCCTGCAAGGCCGGGCCGCCGTCCCCGCCCGCGCCCTTGCGCCCGCTCCCGGCCACGGTGGTGATGACGCCCCCGGCATCCACCTTGCGCACCACCTGTCCGTCGTATTCGCAGAAGTAAATGCAGCCGTCCGGACCGCGTATCACGCCGAAGGGATTGTTCACTTGTGCCTGCGTCGCCGGACCGCCGTCGCCCGAATAGCCCTTCACGCCCGTGCCGGCAAAGGTGCTGGTCTGCCACGAGGAACCCACGGCGGCGTTCGCCTGCCGCACCGGGCACACGAACCATGACGTCAGCAGAATTGCCGTCGCGAGTAATCTCGGAATTGAAAGGAGTGAATCAACGATTGCCATGCAAGGAATCTGCCAATGACACTTCACACTTGGCAAGCCGCCACGTCTCCCGGAACGGCGGGCTGGTCATGTCAGCGTCGTGGAGGGGGTGGATGTGCGGACGAACTTGGCTGGCCCGCCCGCATGCCGGGCCGCAAGACCATGGGATGGGAATGCGTGTCGCGGAACTTGATTGCCGCGATCCCTTCACGCGCAAGGACGTGTGGATTCGCGCGCCGGTGAAGGAGTTTTTGAGCCAGTTTGGTTTTGGCGAAACGGAGTATCGCGTGGAGTTGCGTCAACTCCGATTTGCCAATCACTCATGCACGTAGGCCCAGTCCCGCACGCGCTCAAGGCTGCCGCCGTATCCCTGACTGGGGTAATTCTGCCTTGGGAAATACATGAACTGGTCGAAGTTGATTCCACCCGAAGTGCAGAAAATGGTCAGCACCCATGGATTATCCTCGTGGTCCTTTGCCTCGTCACCAGTGTGATAACGCAGTTCCTTGTAAGCTGGCATGCCTGTGGATGGCACGGACGGGATGTAGTCTGGAATCAGTTCTTCCAAAGCATCCGGCGGTTTGCCGTGATCCTGCTGATACCTCTGAATGGCTTGCACCAGCGGCGTCAACCTTCCGGCCAGTTCGCCAAAGGCCTCCATGCGTTTGCTCATGGCCCATTTCCCTGTCGTGGCTGGCCCCAGGAAGAACCACACCAAGGCCACAAGCGAAGCGGTCAGCATCCATATCCCGATGCGATGCCATCGCTCAAACAGACAGGCAAAAAGCCCTGTTGGCAGGGCCGCAATGGCTGAGAGGAGCCCCATGCCAGCCACTACGCTGACGGCTACGCGAGTGAGAGAGCAATCGGGCCAAACGATGTTGTGGAGAGCCAGTAACCAAGGATTCCCATCAAGTGGGAACCGCTTCCCACGACCAACCCCGCCGCCACCCCTCCGGGCCAGTGGGAGATCCAACGGGGTCGATTGGTGACTTTGCCATTTCTTGGAGTTGCAGTGTCGTTCGTCTCTGAACTCATCGGAGATTGGTGTTGAGTGTGCGCTTTACACCCGATTCAGCGCACTGAGGATGGCCTTGATGGATGCCAGTTCGATGTTGGTGTCCACACCGGCGCCCCAGCGGGTTCTGCCATCGGCCAGCTTGAGCTGGATGTAGGAAATGGCGCTGGCGCCTTCGCCTTCGCTGAGGGCGTGTTCCTTGTAGTAACCCACGTCGCACTTTGGCACTCCCGCCTGTGCCAGTGATTGCATGAATGCAGCGATGGGGCCGTTGCCTTCGCCGGACAGTTTCAATTCCTTGCCATCACGGATGACCGTGGCGCGCGAGGTGAACACGCCGTCCACACCGTCTGCGTGGAAGTGGTTCAGTCTCCACGGTGTGTCGCGCTCGATGTATTCCTTCCAGAACATGGCCTTGAGTTCCTCGGCCTTCACTTCGCGACCAAGGGCGTCCACCAGGTCATTGGCGATGGGACCAAACTCGCGCTGCATGTCCTTCGGCAGTTCAATACCAAACTCGCTCTCCAACAGATAGGCCACACCGCCC
>CAYQCZ010000436.1:0-4112 GCA_964415955.1 uncultured Verrucomicrobiota bacterium
CGAAGTACGCCGACATCGGCGTGCTCATCTGCTGGGACCAGTGGTACCCCGAGGGTGCGCGCATCACGTCGCTGCTCGGCGCCGAGATCCTGTTCTATCCCACGGCGATCGGCTGGCATCCGGCCGAGAAGGCGGAGTTCGGCACCGCGCAGGTGGAGGCGTGGCGCACCATGCAGCGCTCGCACGCCATCGCCAACGGCGTGTTCGTGGCCTCACCCAATCGCGTAGGGCTCGAGCCCGAGCCCGGTACCGATGGCATCGAGTTCTTCGGACAGTCGTTCATTGCGGAGACGCTGCCCAAAATGCAGCAAGCTTTCTCGTGGCGCAGGCAGCAGGGATGCAACTACCGGATCGAAGTGGACGGCGGCATCAAGTTTGACACTGCGGCCGAATGTGCGAAGGCCGGCGCGGACACGTTCGTCAGCGGCACCGGTCTGTTTTCGAGGCCGAACATGAAGGCCGCCGTGGTGAAAATGCGCCGCCTCACCACAAGCGCCGCGCCGCACGGCATGCCGGTCATCGCGCCCGCGTCGTTGCAACCCGCCTGAATTATGGCTCCGATCATCTTTGGCACCGACGGCTGGCGCGCCGTCATCGCGGAGGAATTCACCTTCGCCAATGTCGCACGGGTGGCTCAGGCCACGGCGGATTATTGGAGCGGATTGCTCGCCAGCAGGGCGGCCGGCCTGGAGCGTTGCAGGAAATTGATCGTGGTCGGTTATGACAGGAGGTTTCTCTCCGATGAGTTTGCCCGGTGTGCATCCGGCGTGTTCATTGCCAATGGGTTCCCAGTGGTATTGACCGCTGCGCCGACCCCCACGCCCTCAGTGTCGCATGCCGTCAAGCAGCTTCACGCCGTGGGCGGCGTGATGATCACCGCCAGCCACAACCCGCCGAAGTTCAACGGATACAAGTTGAAGTCCCACTTCGGAGGACCTGCGGAACCGGCCACCTGCTCTGAAGTCGAGCAGTGGCTGGACCGCAATCCTGTCCGGATCATGAAGCATGAGGGCGCCGTGGCATCCGGGCTTTTGCAGGTGAGGGATCTGCGACCCGCCCATTACGCGGCCATCAAGAAGATGGTGGACTTCAAGTTGATCAGCCAGTCCGGCCTGCGCTTTGCCCATGACGCACTCTTTGGCGTGGGCGCCGGTTGTTTTGACGCCCTCCTTGCAGGGACGACGTGCCGCGTGACCACGCTCAATGGCAGCCACGATCCGCTTTTCGGCGGCATCAATCCCGAGCCCATTCCGAAGAATTACACGCTGGGGGCGGCTCATCTGAAGAAGCACCCGCATGACCTCTGCCTGGTGACCGATGGCGACGCGGATCGCGTCGGGGGCATGGATGGCCGCGGACATCCCATCTCCACGCATCAGATCATCTGCCTGCTCCTTCAGCACCTGCACAACAACCGGGGCCTGCGCGGACGCATGGTCAAGGCGCTCACCACGACCTCCATGGTGGACAAGATGTGCGCGGGGTTGGATTCAAATACATTTGCGCGGAGATGCTCCGGGGCGGCGTCCTCCTGGGTGCGGAGGAAAGCGGCGGAGTCGGGTTTCCGGGGCACATCCCCGAACGTGACGGGATACTCGCCGGGATGATGCTGCTGGAGATGCTGGCGATGGAGCGGCGGCCCTTGACCGGGCTCCTGTCCAGGCTGGAGAAGCGGTATGGGCCGCATCACTACGGACGGATTGACACTCATTTTCCACTGGAGAAACGGGCGGCGTTGATGTCCTTCTGCAAGGAGCATCCGCCGGCCAGGCTGGGTCGCTCGCCGGTGACTGCGGTGAGGACTTACGACGGCGTGAAATTCTGCGCGAAGGACGGATCATGGCTGATGCTCCGGGGATCCGGCACCGAACCCGTGCTGCGCATCTACGCGGAATCACCTTCAGCCACGCTCACACAGCGCCTTCTGCGCGAGGGCATCCGCCTCACCCGTCAAATCTGAAATGTCCGGCGGGCACACAAACCACCCAAAATGCGGGGAAATTTCACTTGCACCCCCTTGCAACGCCTATTTACTCTGCAAGGGTCATCAACAAATGACATGATCCTGAATCATTGTATGTCTGAACTTCAACCTGCGAGGGTGTCTTGAGCCGCCCTTACTTCTCCCGCAAGCCCGACCCCTCCTCGTTCGTCCGCGTCAACGGAAAGATTCGTGCCCGCGAAGTGCGCATCATCGACGGGGAAAACAACGAACAGCTTGGCGTCATGTCCATCGGCGACGCCCTGTCCCTTGCACGCCAGCGAAATGTTGACCTGGTCGAGATCGCCGCGAATGCGAATCCGCCAGTTTGCAAGCTGATCAACTACGGCAAATTCCGCTACGACCAGGCGAAGAAGGAGAAGGAGTCCAAGAAACACCAGCATGCCAACAAGGTGAAGGAGGTGCAGTTGAGCCCCTCCATCGACCCCCATGACCTGCAGATCAAGACCAACCACGCGGTCGATTTTCTCTGCGAAGACATGAAGGTGAAGGTGGCGCTTCGCTTCCGGGGACGTGAAAACGCCCACCCGGAGATCGGCATGCAGCTGGTTCAAAAATTCATCAAGGATCTCTCCCCCTGGGGACAGCCGGACTTTCCGCCCAAACAAACCGGCAAGCTGATCAATGTGATGCTCTCTCCGCTTCCCAAGCAGAAACGGGCCAGACATCCGAAGGCCGATGAGATGACGGAGGTTCCGGAGGATGAACCCGTGCAGCATTCCGGGGAATAGCTCCGCGTCTCTCCAGTCCGCCCCGGTGCCGTGGTTCTTCAGGTGATACCGCGCCGCCGGAGAGTCTGTTCCATCACCTTCTCCATCATCAAATCCGCAAGCGGCACGGTTGCCTCATCGAGCCCGGCCAGCAGGCCCTTCAACTGTCCGGCATCCCCCGGCCGCCCGGAAGCGTCCGCGTCCTGAATCAACACCTGCACGGCCTCCATGGCCGATGAGATTCCGGCCCGGAGTGATTCCGGGGCATCCGTCCCGCAAAGCTCCAGCCCCTTCCGGGTCGCCTCCAGCACCTGCACCGCGCGGAGACGCGCCTCGACCCATTGCCGCAGGCGCAAGTCATCGAAGGCATGCTCGACCGATTCCTCGACCATCGTCTGCACCGCGGCATCATCCACGTCGATGGCTGAGGTCATGTCCACAACCCGTTGCTGTCCCGTATGCACATCACGGGCCAGCACGTGAAGGATGCCGTTGGCGTCGATCTCGAACTGCACACCCACGCGGGCGGCACCGCGCGGAGCACGGTTAAAATCCAAGGTGAATTTGCCGAGGCTCCAGTTGTCCGAAGCCTTTTCGCGCTCGCCCTGAAGCACATGGATCAGCACGCTGGTCTGGTTCTCCACCGCATTGGTGAACATTTCACCCGCCTTGACGGGGATGGTGGAGTTGCGCGGGATGATGACATTCATCAACCCGCCAAAAGTCTCGATGCCCAGCGAAAGGGGCGTGACATCAAGCAGCAGGACATTCCGATATCCGCCTGAAAGTATCTCCGCCTGGATGGCGGCACCGATGGCCACGGCTTCGTCCGGATTCTGCGAGATGTCCAGCACGGGGCCGGAGCGCCTGTGATGCTCCGTTCCCAGGCGGATGCTGCCGCGCTCCTCATCGAAGTCCGCGCACTGAAACCACTCGGCCACCATGCGGCGCACCAGCGGCATGCGCGTCTGCCCGCCCACAAGGATCACCCTGTCCAATGCCTCGGGCTTCAATCCGGCATCTGCCATCGCGCGCAGGCAGTGCTCGCGCGTGCGCTGGATGACAGGCCGGGCCAGACGCTCAAGCATGGCCCGCGAAAGTCGATGCTGAAAACTGAACGCCTGCTTGATGAACGGCAGCGCAATCTCAGCCTCCTCCTCCGTGGAAAGACGCAGCTTGGCCGTCTCCGCAGCCTCGCGAACCCTCGCCAGCGCCACCGCATCCCCTGCCAGCCCCTCCATGCCGGGCTGCGCAAGGAGGTGCTCCACCACCATGCGATCGATGTCATCCCCGCCAAGACGTGTGTTGCCGCTGGTGGACAGCACCTCAAACACGCCTTCCCTCAGTTCCAGAATGGACAAGTCAAAGGTCCCCCCGCCCAGATCATACACTGCCACTCT
>CAYQCZ010000437.1:0-4108 GCA_964415955.1 uncultured Verrucomicrobiota bacterium
GCTGGCCTCCCCGCACTACGGCGAACGCTGGGCGCGGCGGTGGCTGGATCTTGCGCGTTACGCGGACACCAACGGTTACGAGAAGGACCGTCCCCGCAGCATCTGGCCATGGCGTGACTGGGTGATCAAGGCATTGAACGACGACATGCCGTTCGATCAGTTCACCATCCGCCAGATCGCCGGTGACATGCTGCCCGGCGCAACACTGGAAGACCGCATCGCCACCGGTTTCCATCGCAACACCATGCTGAACGAGGAGGGAGGCATTGATCCGCTGGAGTTCCGTTTCCATGCCATGACGGACCGCGTGGGAACAACCGGCACCACATGGCTCGGACTGACGCTGAACTGTGTCCAGTGCCACACGCACAAATACGATCCCATCACGCATCGCGAGTATTATCAGGTGATGGCGTTTCTGAACAACGCGGACGAACCGGACCTTGATCTGCCGGACGAGCAGGTGGAGAACCGTCGTCGTAAAATCGAAGGCGACATTCAACGGCTCAAGTCGGAGTTCGCCACCAGGCTGCCGCCTGAAAAGCTTGATGCAGAGTTCAAGTCATGGCTCGCAAAGGAGCGCGCACGTGCCGTGACATGGAGACCGGCCAGGCCTCTGGGCATGCAGGCCAATCTGGCCCTGCTGGAACTGCAACCGGACCTTTCCGTCTTCGCCAGTGGCGACCAGTCCAAGGTGGACACCTATGAACTGACCTTTTGCATGCCTGCGGGCACCCGAGCCATCCGGCTTGAAGCACTTCCTGATGACCGCCTTCCGGCACGGGGCCCCGGCGCCACCTATTACGAAGGTCCCAAGGGGGATTTCTTTCTGGGCGAGTTCAAGCTGGAGGCAGATGGCATGGCGCTTGAAATCGCGGACGCCACCGAGAGCTACGCAAAGAACAATTTCGGCAAGAATCCAGCCTCGGCGAAACTGGCCACTGATGGTGATCTGCAAACCGGCTGGTCCTGTGCCGGGCGTTTCGGTGAACGCCACGAGGCGGTGTTCAATTTGAAGACCCCGCTCGCTGTGGACACCGAAGTGCGGCTGACCATGGTTTTTGGCCGGCACTACGCATGCCCGTTGGGACGCTTCCGCATTTCAGCGACCTCTGCCGACAAGGCTGTTGCCCGCCCCTACGCGGATGAGATCCAGCCCTGGTTTGACCTCGCGGAGTCTGAATTGAACGCATCGCAGAAGGATCGTTTGATGCAGGAGTTTCTCATGAGCACCCCTCTGCTCGCGAAAGAACGTGAAGCCATTGAGAAGCTGGAACGCTCCATGCCGGACTCCACAACCACCCTGGTGATGCGTGAGCGTCCCCCGCAGAATCCCCGTCCCACGTTCATTCACAAGCGTGGTGAATTCCTCCAGCCGACGGACCCTGTTCAAGCCGGAGTGCTTTCCGTGCTGCACCCTCTTCCAAAGGGTGCGCCACATGACCGGCTGGGCTTCGCCCGATGGCTTGTGTCGAAGGACAATCCGCTTGTCGCAAGGGTGACCGTGAACCGCCAGTGGCACGCATTTTTTGGTCAGGGCATTGTCGGCACACTGGCCGATTTTGGCACACAGGGCGATCCACCCACGCATCCCGGGCTGCTGGACTGGCTGGCGGTCGATTTCATGAAGCAGGGGTGGTCGCTGAAGAAGCTGCACAAGCAGATTGTCATGAGCGCGACCTACCGCCAGTCCTCTTCCGTCACACCCCAGTTGCTGGCAAAAGATCCGGAAAACAGATTGCTGGGCCGCGCCCCGCGTGTGCGGATGGAAGCCGAACTTGTGAGGGACGTGGTGCTGCTGATTTCGGGACAATTGTCGCCGAAGGTGGGAGTCCCCAGCGTCTATCCCCCACAACCCGCGGGCGTGACCGCAGAGGGTGTCTATCAGGGCAGGGAGTGGAACGAGAGCAAGGGCGAAGACCGCTACCGTCGGGGGCTCTATACCTTTGCCAAGCGCAGTGCGCCTTACGCCATGTTCGCCACCTTCGATGCCCCCAGCGGAGAGGCCTGCGTGGCGCGTCGCGATGTCTCGGACACGCCGTTGCAGGCACTGACATTGCTGAATGACACGGTCATTGTGGAAGCCTCCCAGGCCATCGGCAGCCTGATGGCGTCAAGGGAAGGGACATTGCAGGAAAAGGTCGCGCATCTTTTCATGCGATTTGTGGCCAGGCCTCCGACAAAGGCTGAATCACAAAGGCTGGTCGGGTTCCTGGCCGACCAGCGGCGACGTCTGCAAGCGGGAGAACTGGATGCCGCGCGGCTTGCCGGGAAGGATGGTGGTGATGTCATCGAGCGGGCCGCATGGATGGCACTGGCGCGGGCGCTGTTCAACCTTGATGAAGTCATTACGAAAGGGTGAGTCATGAATGCACTGCAACAACACTCTCTGAGAATCACCCGACGACACTTTCTGCAACGATGCAACATCGGCCTGGGCAGGTTTGCGCTGGCCGGCCTGCTCGCCGACGCCATGCGCTCGCAGGCCCTTGCTGCACCGCTTGCCGTCAACCCTCTGGCACCCAGGCAGCCGCATTTCCCGGCGAAGGCAAAGCGCGTCATTCATCTCTTCATGGCGGGCGCGCCCAGCCAGCTTGATCTTTTCGATTACAAACCGGAGCTGGCCAGGCTCGAAGGCAAGCCCATCCCGCCTTCGGTGATTGGTGGCCAGCGTTATGCCTTCATCCGCCCGGATGCGGCGGTGCTGGGGCCCCAGTTCAAGTTTGCAAGGCATGGCCGGTGCGGTGCCGAACTCAGCGAGATGCTGCCGCACCTGGCGGGCATCGTGGATGACATTGCGCTCGTGAAGACGGTTCACACAGACCAGTTCAATCACGCACCGGCGCAAATCTTCTTCAACACCGGCTTCTCCCAGCCCGGCCGGCCAAGTCTTGGTTCATGGGTGCTTTACGGCCTTGGAGCTGAAACGCAGAACCTGCCCGCATTCGTCGTCATGAGCACGGGCAGCGGCATCAGCGGTGGTTCGGCGAACTGGTCCAGCGGCATGCTGCCGACGACTTACACCGGCGTGCGTTTCCGCAACGAGGGCGATCCCATCTTGAATGTGTCCAGTCCTGACGGTGTGGATGCACGCCTGCAACGCGACTCGCTTGACCTCACGCGTGATCTGAACGGGAAACGTTTGGACCTGGTCGGCGACCCGGAGATCGCCACGCGCATCGCCGCCTATGAAATGGCCTTCCGCCTCCAGACCAGCGCACCGGAGTTGATGGACCTGAAGGGCGAAAGCGAGGCCACCCTGAAAATGTATGGCTGCGATCCGGCGAAGCCGTCCTTCGCGAGGGCCTGCCTGCTGGCACGGCGGATGATCGAGCGCGGCGTCCGGTTTGTGAACATCTACCACGAGGGTTGGGATGCACACACCGACGTGACCGGCAATCTCAAGCGCAACTGTGGCACGACCGATCAGGCCAGCGCGGCGTTGATCATGGATTTGAAACAGCGGGGCCTGCTGGATGACACCCTGGTGATCTGGGGCGGTGAGTTTGGCCGCACGCCCATGGTGGAGTCGAATCCCGCGCTGGGCCGCAGTCTCGGGCGCGATCATCATCCGCAGGCATTCACCCTGTGGATGGCCGGAGGCGGTGTGAAACCGGGGGTGACGTTCGGTGCGACGGATGATTTTGGTTTTCATCCGGTGGAGGGCGCGGTGCATGTGCGCGATCTGCAGGCCACCATTCTTCACCTGCTGGGATTCGACCACGAGAAGCTCAGCTTCCATGCACAGGGTCTGGATTTCCGCCTCACGGGAGTGGAACCTGCGCATCTGGTCAGGGCCATCATGGCCTAAGTCCGAATCATGCAGTCAGAAACTGGGTGAGTCCCGCGAAGTAAACGAAGGAGGCGAAGGAGGCTTGAATACTACCCGCAGCCTTGTTCGCACCAGACGGTGCTTGCCGAGCAGGAAGAAACATCACTTCCAACTTCGCGCTCTTCGCCTGCTTCGCGGGACACCCGTGCTTTCTTGTCTGCATCGTTCCGGCCAAGAGCCTGTCTGAAAATGGCAAGGAGCGCTGCGGCTGGGGATTTTGGCTGTGGCCAAGGCGGCGAGCCCTGCGCATCCCCGCAGCGGGCTGCAAGGGGTGAG
>CAYQCZ010000438.1:0-4105 GCA_964415955.1 uncultured Verrucomicrobiota bacterium
GACCCACCGGGCCAGCCCGAGGAAGAAAAGGGTCCAAAAGAACTGGACCGCCAGCCCTTGCCAGAGTTCGGGCCCCTGGATGCGGCCCAAGTACACACTGACGGGAAAGAACAACTGATAAGGAAAGGGCGTGAATTTGAGAATCTCGGCCAGCGCGGGCGGGAGAATGTCGATCGGGAAGAGATGGCCGCCCGCGACATATTCGAACGCAAACAAAATGAAGATGAACGTCGAAACCTCCAGCACCCAGAACGCCAGCATGGCCATGGTGTAGGACAGCAGGAACTGCAGGACAGCCGTCATCAACAATGAAAGTGCAAACCATGCGCAGGTGGCGCTCGTGGCGGGCAGGACAAAATGCTCCGATTGGATGAGTATGAAGACGGCCACCGGCACCAGGGCCGCCACGGCATACACCAGCCGCCCCGCCCCAAACAGACAAAGCCTGTAGGCCATGTAGTCGATGGGTTTCACCAGGAACTGGTTGAGCTGGCCGTCCTTGATGTCCGCCACGATCTGCCAGTCATCCTCCGTGACGGCTGTCAGGGCATCCACAATGGTCACAATCAGATAGTAGGAAATCATCTGCCCCAGTGTGTAGCCGGAGACCGATCCGTGGACGCCTTTGCCGGCATACACCGCCTTCCACAAAAAGATGGTGGCTGTGAGGGGAATCAATCCAAAGCACGCGCGGCCGAAGAAATTCAGCCGGTAGGCCAGCATGTTTTGGATGCCGACATTGAACACGTGCCAGTATTTTTCCATGCGATGAACAAATGCTCCGTTTCCAGGCGGGAGGCCCTGGTTCGTTGCGCGGTGATTATTCGAAAACAGCCGGTCCTGACAAGCGGCGCAGAATTCTTTTTGCCGAACGTCGAACCTGCGACATAGTGGCCGCCCATGAGCATTGCCACGCGCACAGGGGACAACGGCACGACGGGGTTGATGTATAACCGCCGCGTTTCCAAGTGTCATGCCCGCGTCGAGGCGTATGGCAGCGTGGACGAGTTGAACAGCGCCCTCGGCCTCGCCCGCGCGAGCGCGCAGCATCCATTTGTGGCGGATCACCTGCTGTCGGTCCAGAAGGACCTCGTGCTCGTCATGGGCGAGCTGGCCACGGCGCCCGATGATCTGGACCGCTATGTCCGGGATGGATTCAAACTCACGACGGCTGCATTGACTGCACAGCTGGATGTGATTGTTCGTGAAATTGAAGCCCAGCATGTGCGGTTCACCGGCTGGGCCACGCCCGGAGACACCCTGCACAGCGCCGCCCTTGATGTCGCACGGACCGCCTGCCGCCGTGCGGAGCGGCGGGTTTGCGCGCTTCACGAAGCCGGGGATTTGCGCAATACGGAAATCATCGTCTTTCTGAACCGTCTGGCGGACGTGCTCTGGTTGATGGCCCGATGGGTGGAAACGCAGAATTCACAACCCGTCTCACGGACCACCTGACATGCCCGCCGTGTTCATTCCGGGGTCCTGTGGCAGGATTGAGGCGCGACATCACGTTGCGGACAAAGCCGTTGCGCCCATGGCGTTGGTGCTGCACCCGAATCCGCAGTTCGGAGGCAGCATGAACACGCTGCTGGTTTACACGCTCTTCACCGTTTTCCAGGACATGGGATGTCATGTGCTCCGGTTCAACTACCGGGGCGTGGGCCGCAGCGTCGGCGATTTTGTTGCAGACACACGTATTGTGGAGGACGCGGCAGCAGTCTGGGCATGGATGCGGGAGCAGCACCCGGAGTCGGCGGGCACATGGATTGCAGGGTTCTCCCTTGGGGCATGGATCGGACTTCAGCTTGGCGGAAGGTTGCAGGGGCTGGACGGTTGCATCGCCGTGGCACCGCCGGTGAACAAACTGGACTTCAGCTCCATCGAACCCCTGACCGTGCCGCATCTTGTCATTCACGGGACGGAGGATGCGCTGGTTCCGCAATTGGATGTGCAGCGTTTTGTGGAACGCCGCGCTGGTGCCGGAGGGCTTGACTGGACGCTGCGGTTCGTCAATGGCGCATCGCACTTCTTCGAGAACCAGCAGGAGGAGGTCGCCTGCGTGGCATCGCAATGGCTGGCACCACGCCTCAAGCACGCTTGATTTCGCCCTGAAGCGCTCTGCTTGGGGATTTCCGGAAGACCGCGAACAGCTCGCCACCGCGTTGTTCCCAACGGACGCGTTGCATGCGTGTGCAGCGGCTCAACTCGACGCGCATGGAGCCATCAGCAATGGTTGGGGCCGTTTGCCCGCCGGCGATGAAGGGACAGATGGTGAGGTGCAGTTCATCCACCAGTCCGGCATGAAAAAGGCCGGCGTTCAATGCCCCGCCTCCTTCACACAGCAACCTGCGCACGCCATGCGCGCGTGCCAGCATGCGGAGCGTGGATGGCCAGTCGATTTCGCGCCGGCCGCAGACCCGGACCTCCGCCACGCGCCGCAGACGTTGAAGATTCCTCAAAGGCGCGCGCTCCGTCGTCAGCACGATGACGGGTGAGAACGTGTGCCGAAAGAGCGTGGCTTCCGGATTGAGCGTGCCGCTTCCACTGACGACGATGCGGAGGTTGAATCGTGACAGTCCGTTGCGCTCACGCAGGCACTGGTGGCGCACGCCCCCCGGCCCAAGGTTGATGTCATTCAAATCCGCGGTGCGCGCGCCACACATCACGGCATCCACGGTGGCTCGCAGATCCAGAAGATGATCATGATCCAGCCTGCTGCCAAAGGTGGAAACCCGCCGGTCATGGGTGGCAATCTTTCCATCGGCGGTCATCGACATGTTCATCAACACAACGGGACATCCCGCGCGCCGGGCGATGCTTGTGGATGGACGGGATGGTCTCATGAGTGGAGGAACATGGCGTCGCCGTAGCTGAAGAAGCGATACCGCATGCGGACAGCCTCTGCATAGGCGTGAAGGATGAATTCCCTGCCGTGCACCGTCCCGGGCGATGCAAAGGCGCTGACCAGCATCAGCAGGGTGGATTGCGGGAGATGAAAGTTCGTGAGCAGCGCATCCACCACCAGGAACTGCCGGGGAGGATGAATGAAAATGCCGGTGGTCCCGTGACCGGCTGCCACATCACCGTCGTGCCGGGCCGCCACGGACTCGAGCACACGGACGGATGTGGTGCCCACTGCGACGACACGCCTGCCTTCCCGCTTCGCTGACTGGACCAGCCGCGCGGTTTCTTCCGGAACCTCGTAGTTTTCAGAGTGCATCACGTGCTCGTTGATGTTCGATGCCTTGACGGGGGCGAATGTGCCAATGCCGACATGCAGGGTCACGGGGCAGATGATTGTTCCCCGCGCACGCAAATCGCCGAGAAGTTGCGGAGTAAAATGGAGTCCGGCGGTGGGGGCCGCCACCGATCCGGCGGCGCGGGCATAGACGGTTTGATAGCGCGTCACGTCCTCCGTCCCGGAGTCCTCTGCCAGGCGCTCGATATAAGGGGGCAGGGGAACATGCCCGAGCGAATCGAGCACATCACGCAGGTCGCCTCCGCCCTGGAAATGAACGTGGCAATGGCCCGCAGCATTTTTTCCATGAACGGTCGCGGTCCAGTCCGCTGCGTCGCCGTCCTTGTCCAGCAACCGCATCGAAGAACCGGGTCGAAGCCGTTTTCCCGGCCTCGCCATGCACCACCATTCATTGGCCGCAGTTTCCTCCAGCAGCAGCAACTCGGCCCGCCCGCCCGACGCCTCGCGGATGCCGTGAAGTCTTGCAGGAATGACCTTGGAATCGTTCACCACCAGCACGTCTCCCGCTCGCAGAAACTCACGGATGTCCGCGAAGGTCCGGTGGTCGATTGTCCGCCTGGATCGATCAAGGACCATCAGGCGTGATCCATCCCGGCATGGGGCAGGGTGCTGTGCGATCAACTCCTCAGGCAGTGAATAATCAAAGTCGGCGGTGCGCACGGGCGATACCTAGCAGGTGTGTGCAACCTTTCCAAGCGGACATGCCGCAGTGTGGCGTAGTGGGGCACACGTTTTTGTCCAATTGAAGACCAAGTCCGAGGCGCTCACAGGTGTGGTGGATCAATTCCAACGGGAAACCAATTGAAGCGTTTTCAGCTTTAACGTCGCAGTTGAATCCAAACCTGC
>CAYQCZ010000439.1:0-4104 GCA_964415955.1 uncultured Verrucomicrobiota bacterium
CATCCAGATCCCCTCTGGCATTTTGCGGGGCTGGTGTTTAAGTTCCGCCCGTTTTATGGCCTGGCACATTCATGACCACGTGATCCGCGGTGAAATCGACAACCGCGTGCGTGGAAAAATCACCGGCAACCTCTGGCTGCACGGCATCAACGAACCCGTGCGGATCGAACTGGAGGGGGATGCACAGCAGGATCTTGCCGGCACACGGCTCAAGTTCACCAACCGCACCGAAACCATTCCGCTGCCGCCGGACCATGAATTGAAAACACCCCAGCAAGGCAAGGCCGGCGACATCACGGCCTCACGCAAGGTGCAGTTGATCGAGGATGTGGATGATGTGGACTTCGACCTGCTGGAAAGTGATGGCGACGTTTCAGGACCACTGGCCAACTGCCTTTACATCGAGTGGTATCACCCGTTGAACGGACGCATGGTCATCGAGAGCACGGATTTCGCACTGGAGGTATCCGACCCGGCATGGCTGATGAGCCCCTCCGAGGAGGCGCAGCGTGCGCAGCAGTCCAAGGCGAACTTCGATGCATTCCTGAAGAAGCTTTCGGAGGCCGTGGACGCCGTGCGTCATGAGCCGCCGGAGGACAAGCAGTGGGACGAGTTCGACTACGAGCTCATGATGCGCGAAAGCGACGCGCGCACGGACAAATACATCGAACTGCTCGAGAAATACGGCGACCTTCCGGATGGAGATGACATCATTGCCCGGGAGATGGGCTGGGACGCCCCCGCCGAGGACATGGATGATTTCGACGGGGACGACTTTGAGGGGGATGACGCTGGAGATGTGCTGGGTGAATCGCTCGCACCCGAGCCGCATACCGAGGGCGTGGATTGGATTCGCACGAAGGACGGCGAGATTCGCCATCCGCTCCAGCACAAATGCTCCGAGGCCGTGTCGCGCTTTCGCAACGAATGGAACGAGCTCGGGCTGAACAACTCGGAGGATGTCGAACTGCGCCGGCTGATGGGTGAGTTTCAAATCACTTCCGCCAAGCTGGCTGGCGCGCTGAACAGCCTGGCGTATGGTCGCGACCTGCAGGATGGGGCCTTTGTCGTGGCCTGCCTCAAGCGGGCGCTGGGGCATCTTCACAAATCGCTCTCCGCGCTGGAAACCGTCGCGCCCAGAAAACTTCTGCCTCAGGCCACCGTTGAACGAACCCGGACCGAACTGTTCTCCATCCGTGAGGACATCCTGCGGTTGATGGACGAATTCCGCGGGCGCTGAATCCCTGCAAGCACCTTCCATGAAACGTCTGAAAGGCAAGGTGCTGGTGATTGTCGGGGGAACCAGCGGGCTGGGAATCTCTGCGGCGCGTGCCTGTGTGCGTGAAGGGGCTCGTGTGGTGCTGGTCGGGCGCAGCGCAACCAGGCTGAAGGCCGCGCTCGCCAGTCTTGGGCCTGCTGCCTCCGGCATCACCGGTGATGCCCGCAAGGCCGCCACCGCCAGCAGGGCCATACGGCTTGCACTGACCCGGTTCCGTGCGTTTCACGGGCTTTACCATGTCGCAGGCGGAAGCGGTCGCAACCATGGAGACGGCCCCTTGCATGAGATCACGGAGGGGGGATGGCGCTACACACTCGAAGAAAACCTGACCAGCCTGTTTCTGTCCAACAGGGCCGCCGTGCGGCAGTTTCTCAAGCAGGGAAATGGAGGGGCCGTGTTGAACATGACCTCGGTGCTGGGGTGGAGCCCCTCCCCCGCCCACTTTGGCACCCACGCATATGCTGCGGCAAAGGCAGCCGTCCTGGGTTTCACCAAATCCTGCGCTGCGTATTACGCCCACAACGCCATCCGCTTCAATGCCATCGCCCCCGCGCTGGTGGCCACGCCCATGTCCGAAAGGGCGCAAACCAAACCGGACATCATGGCATATGTCCGCACCAAACAACCATTGGATGGCGGACGCATCGGGCAACCGGAGGACCTGGATGAGGCCGTCGTGTGGCTGATGTCGGACGCTGCCAGGTTCGTAACCGGACAGGTGATCACCGTGGATGGAGGCTGGTCCGTCTGCGAAGGGCAACGGCGAAGCCCAACGGGATGAGAGTGAATGACACCCTGTGGCCCCTGCCCGCAACTACTCCCGGGGGGCGACATCCGCGTTCACAGCCCACTCCATGGCCGCCCGGTAGCAATCCCGCCTGTTGATGTATCCCATCACATGCGTTTCCAGCGCATCCACGTTCTGCTCCATGCGCCCTGCCAGACAAGAGAGGCACATGGGCCGCGCCTTGAACCCCATGGCCATGCTCATGAGCGCATGACGTCGCAGGACGGGCCGTCGGCAGTCAGGACAGGGCTCCGGGCCGGTGGCAGTCAGACCCGCAATCAACGAGGCGGCTGTGAGGGCCGTATCCCCCTCCCCTTCCGGTTTCACCATTGGATCCATGAATGAAAAAGGCGCCGGGACCCGGGGGGCCGCGGCGCCGTGAATTTCTCGCGGCGATTACTTCTTTTTCAATCCCCTGCCACCACGGCCCTTGAAGGTGAGTTCGGCAATGCCGGACTTGTCGAGTTCTCCCAGGCCCATTTTGACCATCCTGCTGTATTGCTTGAAGGTCGCCGCCGCGAGGGGCACGTCCATGGCCTTCTCCTTTGCCAGCGACAGGGCGATGCCGGAGTCCTTGGCGGCGTGTGCGCCTGAAAAGAAGCAGGAATGATCCCTGTTCATCATGTCCTCGCCGTCGGTGACCAGCACGCGGGAATTGGCGCCGGTCTGCGAGAAAACCTCCATGACAAGCTTGAGGTCGTGGCCGAGCGCCTTGGCCAGGCCGAGGCCTTCCGCAAGGCCTGCGGTGTTGATGTTCATGACCATGTTGACAAGGGCCTTCACCTCCGCAGCCTTGCCGGCCTTGCCGATGTAGCGCATCAACCTGCCATCATCGCTGAGCTTGGTGAGAAGTCCTTTGACCTTCTCAAATGCCGCCGCCGCCCCGCCGACCATCAGGTAAAGCGTCCCGCTGCGCGCCTGGTTGATGCTGGAGGCCATGCAGGCCTCCAGCGAATGGGCCCCGGCCTTTTTGCAAAGCTTCTCCACCGCCACGTGTGTCTTGGGCGAGATGGTCGCGCAGTTGATGAAGATGCGGCCTCTGGCTCCTTGCAGCAGATTGTCCTTCCTGCCTGCAAAAATGTTCAGCATGGACTTGTCATCGGTGACCACGGTGATGATGACATCCGAGGCTGCGGTGACGCCGGCGAGGGTGTCCGGAGCTTCGCAGCCGAGCTCACCGGCCAGCGCCCTGGCGGCATCCGCCCGGACATCGTAAACGGCACTGACCGTGAATCCGCAGTCTTTGAGCCGGCGCGCCATGTTGGCGCCCATGCGACCGACTCCTACAAAGCCAACTTTCTGAGACATGTTCGTATATTTGGGTGTGTTTGCGTTGATTTAAGTGACGGCCTCACTCTATCCAAGGCGGGAAACGGGGCCAGAATTATTTGGCCAGCAGGGTGTCAGGGGGCGCCGGCCTAAACCTCCACAGACTGGCCCGCTTCCGGCACCAGCACATCGGCACCCGGTTTCAACCGCCTCAAGGTTTCGGCAAATGGCACGGACTGCCCCTCCTCTCCATGAACGACAAAAATGCGCCGGACATCCCCCGTGATTGATTGCACATAGTCACTGAGCTCGTTTTTGTCTGCATGGCCCGAGAAGGAGTCAATCTTGGCGACCTTCGCGCGCACCTGGTGCGGTTCTCCGAAAATGTTCACCGGATTCCTCCCGTCAAGGATGGCCGCCCCCAGCGTGTGCGCCGCACAGTAGCCGACAAACAGGATGAGATTGTCGGGGTTTCCAATGTGATTTTTGAGGTGATGCCGGATGCGTCCCGCCTCGGCCATGCCTGAGGCGCTGATGATGATCGCCGCGGATTTCAGATTGTTGAGCTCCATGGATCGTGCCTGCTCGCGGATGTAGGTGAGGTTGTCCATGCCGAAGGGGTTGCCTTTCTCGCGGAGGAATTTGTAGGTCTGCTCATCGAAGCACTCCGGGTGCAGACGAAACACCTCGGTCGCATTCACACTGAGCGGACTGTCCACAAAGATGGGCACCCTGGGCAGACGCCCGGCGTCCGTGAGCTGGTGCAACG
>CAYQCZ010000440.1:0-4098 GCA_964415955.1 uncultured Verrucomicrobiota bacterium
TCCCACACGCCCGCTTCAGGCCTTCCTCTTGCCTTGTCGCAGCCGATTCTTATAGTCGCGGCCAGTGGCAAGTCACACGTCCAACATGTCTTCAGCCGACACTTTCCGGTCTGAGCGCAAGAAACAGCATCAACCCCTCGCGGATCTGGTCAACCATCTCCACGAATTCCGGGACAAGGTTTTACCCGGTGAATTTGGCGCTCTCTACCGCAAAATCCGTCCGTTCAGCATGATGAGCCATGCCAGACTGCATGGCATATACTCAGGTGTGGCCCACGTGCTTCACCGCGGGATTCCCGGTGCGCTGGTGGAATGCGGCACGGCCCGTGGTGGCTGTGCCGCGCTGATGGGACTTGTTTGCCAGCAGTGGAAGCAGCCACGTGACCTTTGGGTTTTCGACACCTTCGAAGGCCTTCCGCCACCCTCCCAGAACGACCCGGAATACGAGCTCGCAAAATCCAAGGCCGGCACCTGCCGGGGTGAATACGAGGAAGTGCGCGGCCTGCTGGAAAGCCTGGGCGTGATGGATCGTGCTCATCTGGTCAAAGGCCTGTTCCAGGACACCGTGCCGACATCCGATGTGCAGCAGATCGCCCTGCTCCATCTGGACGGAGATTGGTATGAAAGCACACGTGTCTGTCTTGAACACCTCTATGACAAGGTCTCCCCCGGCGGGATCATTCAAATCGACGACTACGGACACTGGGCGGGGTCACGGAAGGCGCTCCACGAATTTCTCGAGGCACGCAACATTCATGTTGATCTGAAATACCTGGATTACACCGGCCGGCAATTCATCAAACCCGCTGGCGACCAGGGGGGGAAACCACCAGTTCCCACTCCAGCCAGCGGCAGCAGGACCGACGGCCCGCCCGGCCATGCTCGCAAAGTGCCGACCGAGTATGTGGCCTTCAACACCCGCCAGCGCCGCACGGAGTTCGTGTTGCAACGCTATGGCCGGCACCTCAAGCATTCCGTGCTGGACGTCGGGTGTTACGAAGCCCCCTTGAGACACATGCTCGGGGATGTCCGCTATGTCGGCGTGGACATTGCCGGAAAGCCCGATCACCTTATCGACCTTGAAATGGTGGACCGCCTTCCCTTTGAGGATGCCCAGTTCCATTGCGTGCTGTGCATCGAGGTGTTGGAGCACCTCGACAGCCTGCATCGCCTGTTCGATGAGCTTGTGAGGGTATCGGGCCGTTACGTGATCGTTTCCCTGCCGAACTGCTGGTGCGCGGCCCGGCGGCAGATCGAGCGCGGCGAAGGGAAGATTTCGCATTACGGCCTCCCAGCCACGCGTCCCGTGGACCGCCACAAATGGTTCATCAGCATGACGCAAGCACGGGAATTCTTCGAGGCCAAGGCCGGGGACGACCTCAGGCTGGTTGATCTGTGCATGGTGGAAAAACCGCGCCCCGCCCTGCGCAGGGTGATGAGACAGTTGCTTTACGGGGGCGAAAACTACTCCAACCGCTACGCGCACACGCTCTTCGCCGTTTACGAGAAAGCCCATCCCCGCCAGGTGGCGGGACCGGCGAACTCGTGACACGTCGTCAAGCCCGACAGCCATGCAGGCAGACAAAGGAAACCGGCATCACAACCACAGACCCATCCGGCTGTTTGGAGCGCCCCCAAAGGAGCCTGCCATCCACCCTTCGGCTTGAACCGCACAAGGCCTGTCACTAGGGTGATTTCGCATGAGCGAATACAGCCGTGAGCATCCAAGCCCCCGATTCAAGCTGCTGGGCGAGCTTTACCGTCAGGTGCATGAGCAGGGCATCAAGGACGGCGCTTCCGCAGCAAGGGTGTTCG
Organism: uncultured Verrucomicrobiota bacterium; assembly: GCA_964415955.1. GTDB lineage: Bacteria > Verrucomicrobiota > Verrucomicrobiia > Limisphaerales > CAYQCZ01 > CAYQCZ01. The sequence continues at coordinate 1,816 of CAYQCZ010000440.1, forward strand.
CCGGTGGGAGCTTGAGGGATCACATCGGCATCGTCGAAAAACTGGCGCGAACCACCGGCGCAAAGTCCGTGCTGGATTACGGCTGCGGCAAGGGCTTGCTCTACTCCGAGCGCAACATCGAACTTCCCGAAGGGCGGACCATCCCCAGCGTGAAGGAGTTCTGGGGTGTGGACCACATCCACCTTTACGATCCTGGTGTCGAGGAATTCGCCACACGGCCTGACGAGCAGTTCGATGGGGTTGTTTCCACCGATGTGCTCGAACATATTCCCGAGGAGGACATTGACTGGGTGCTCGGCGAATGTTTTGGCTTCGCCCGCAGGTTTCTCTACATGAACATTGCCTCCTACCCGGCGAAGAAAATCCTGCCAAACGGCTGGAACGCCCACGTCACCATCGAATCTCCCGCATGGTGGCGGGCGCGGATCGAGAAGGCTGCATCGAAGTGGCCGGGCCGGGCCTATGTGTTCGACGTCACGGAAAAATACAGCGGGCTGGCTGGCTCCATCGTCCGCCGCATCAAGGGCTCCAAATTGAAGCTCACCCGCATTGAACAGTGGAGGTGACTTTCAGCCGCGCGCGGGAAGTTTCTCCAGCTCGCCTTTGATTCGCGCGAAGAGCTCGTTCCAGGGCCGGCCTTCCTTGCCGTAAACCCGCGTGTGCGGATACCACGGCGTTCGATCGGACAACACCGGCCACTGGCGTCGGAACCAGTCATCGCGGATCAGAAAGGTCGGCACACCCATGCCGCCCGCCAGATGCGCTCCCGTGTTGCTGATGGTGACCACGGCATCCAACGCACCCAACTGCGCGGCAAACCGGTCCATGTCCTCCAACTGATCCACCGAGTCATCCACGATGAAGCGGTCCGGGGCGGCCTTCCTGAGCACCTCAAGATCCGCTGCGATGTCGCCATATTGGATGTTCACGAAGATGCCATTCACCGAGCGCACCAGTTCCGCCCAGTCCCCGAGCGCAGGCAGGTCCTTGCCGAAATGGGAACTCCACCAGGAAATGCCGATGAGCGGCAGTTTCCGGTTGCGCAGATAACTCTTCCGCAGCCTCGAAGATTCCGTGGCGTCGGCGCTGAGGGGGAGGAAGGTCTTCTCTATGTCGCCGCTGGTCGTCCCCAGGACGGTTCGCAGAGTGAGCACGTTCGCCGTCACCAGCCGCGTGCCTGGTCCCGCGGGCACCTCCGAAGGGAAAGGCAACACACGCACGGCCGGCAGGGTGCGGGCAAAAATGGGGACCAGCCGGCGTTCCACAATCAAAGCGCAATGCCCTGAACGCTCCGATGCCCTCTTGACATAGCCCGCCATGTTCAGGCCGATGGCGAGACCCTGCTTCTCGCTTTCCATGAAACGGATCAACAGCGATGCATCGGAGATGTCCTCGCCCTTCCAGTCCGTGGGCGGGATCCTGCCCGTGAGCCGCGCGTTGGCGGCGGCCCAGCGCGAAGACCATTCGTGCTCCCCAAGACGCTCTGCCGAAAAGCCCATTTCAGCCAGGAGACGCGTATCTCCAACACGCTCGGCCCCTTCCGCCAGTTCCTGCAGAAGACCATGCGCCGTCCGCCAGTCGCGCCGTCGGACCGCCCGGTTGAAACGGTGAAATCCCCATGCCAGCCCCGGGCTGGAGATCACACGGCGGGCCTGCCGGCGGGCCTGCTTCAGAAGGTCCGCAACATGGCGGTGATACCACTTCACGAGATTGGTTTGGATGGATGATCGTGCCATGGGCCCGCAGGCGGGCGATTGCCCCTCCGCGTGCGCCAAGCCGTAACCGCTGGCACGCGCGGCTTCAAGCTCCAAACCGGGAATCTCCTTGCCTCGATGTTTTTGACGGACCTAATGTCGCCACCAGGTTGCGGGAAAAATGCACACTCCCGGCAAGCAAACCGGTCGCAGCCAGACATCCGCCGAAACATATGATCCGAGTTTTCCTGGGTTACGATTACAAAGAGTCCATCGCCTACCACGTGGCCTGCCACAGCATTCTCTCGCGCAGCTCGCAGCCCGTGACCATCGCACCGGTGATGCTTTCGCAGCTCCAGGGCGTGTTCAACCGCGAGCGCAACTCACTGCAGTCCACCGAATTCTCCTTCAGCCGCTTCCTCGTCCCCTACCTGTGCGACTACGAGGGCTGGGCGATCTTCGCCGACTGCGATGTGCTCTGCCTCGATGACATCGCCAAGCTGTGGGCATTGCGCGATGACAAGTATGCCGTGATGTGCGTGCATCACGATCACCGCCCCAAGGAAACCACCAAGTTCCTGGGCGCAAC
>CAYQCZ010000441.1:0-2660 GCA_964415955.1 uncultured Verrucomicrobiota bacterium
ACCGATGCACGTGCCATGGAGGTCGTTCGGGCCGGTTGCGACGCACGGTTCTGCATGAAACGCCGCCTCTGGGAGGCACCCGGACTGCCGGCTGACACCATCGCAAACAAGAGCTGCATTCCCTGTCTTGAACCCTGCGCGGTGCTGCTGGAATTCGCGCGTGTGGCGGGCCGGATGGATCGCGAGGAGGCATTGTCGCCTCGGCTGGCTCCGGCCGAAGTCCAATCCCTGCTTGCGGCCATGGAGTCCGCCCCGGGTGCCGGCACATCCACTGTGCGGCTGGCGGATTTCGCCGCGCCTGCAAATCCGCGGCGGTTGCTGCTGCTGCACCAAAAGCTTTCCGCCTTGCTCCCGCCCGTGCAGGATGGGCCGGGTCATGAATGACGAGCGGCCATCTACCAGCCGGGGCCATTTTCGCGGATGGATGTCCACGCTGCCGGTGGTTGTCGCGGCCCTCACACTCACCGCCTGCCAGCCGCGTGACAAGGGACCGGTGTTCACCACCGCCGATGAATCCGTGCCGCCTCCGAAGGATCCCCACGCGGTGCCGCCGCTGCTTTCCTATGAGCACGTAAACCCCGTGGCCGAGCGTGCATGGCTGGGCATTCTGGAGATGTCACGCATCGAGCTGCCACCAAGGGAATGGTCTGCCCGCCGTCCGCCCGTGGATGAGTTTGCGGCCTTCCAACTGGGCAACCAGCGCCGTCTCATGGCCGCTGCGGACCTTGCCCGTGAGTTTGTGATCCGGTATCCGCATCATCCCCGTGCCCGGGATGCCATCGACAAGGAGATTGAAGTGGTGCGGCTGGCCGTGCAACTGGGGGCGACCAACGAGACGGCGCGTCTGAAATCCCTTGAAGCGGCCAGGCTTTCCATTCCCGATCTCTCCGAATCGGAGCGCTATGAAATGGCCGCAGCCCCGGTCCGGCAGCTTGCGGTGCAATACGAGCGGACGGGATCACCCCGGACTTTTGATCGATTTCACCAGGCTTTGAAAGGGCTGGTGACGCGCTTCCCGGCGCGATCGGAGCCGCTTGATTTTCTCCTGCTTGCGGCGCGCAACAGCCCCGCGCATGAGGCGGTTCCCACGCTTCAACGCATCGCTTCCGGGCAGTCGTCATCAGCATGGGCAAAGACTGCCGCCACCGCGTTGCTCAGGCAGCATGAACTGGTGGGCAAACCCTTGGGAATCGACTTTGGCGGCGCGAGGGGCAGGAAGGTGACGTTGCAGGATTACCGGGGCAGGGTGGTGGTGCTCGTGTTCTGGGCGGCATGGGACGCGCCGTCCGTCAGGGAACTGGCTGCGGTGGCCGCCGCAGTGAATGAACTTCCCGCTGACAAGGTCGCCGGTCTCACCGTCAATCTTGATGGAAACCGCCCGGACATGGAATCCGGCATGAAACAGGCAGGCATCCAGTGGCCGACCTATTTTGACGGCAAGATCTGGGACAATGACGTGGCGCAGGAGTGCGGCGTGCGCGGGATCCCCACCGTCTGGATCATCGACAGGAACGGTCTTCTGGCTGAGTTGAACGGACGCGTGCATCTGGAGGACAAAATCCGGTCGCTGCTGAAGTGAACATGCACCGGCTGCGGTTCCTTGGCTGGACATTCACCCCCGGGATGTGTTCCTTGGAGACACACCATGAAACGACGCCAATTCCTTTCCACCATGAGCCTTGCAGCCGGCGGACTGGTGGCCAGTGTTCCTGCATTGCCCGGTCAGGCCAGGTCGCCACGCATCAAGATCGGCCAGATCGGCACCAAGCACGCCCATGCCGCCGGCAAAATGGACACCATCCGCAAGTTTCCTGAGTTGTTTGAAGTCGTCGGCGTGGTGGAGACTGACGCGGCGCGACGCGAAGCCGTCAGAGGCAGCAAGACCTATGCGGGCCTTGAATGGATGTCCACCGAGCAGTTGCTGAATACAAAGGGCCTGCAGGCGGTCGCGGTGGAGACGGAGGTGTGCGACCTGCTGGCTGCGGCGGAAGGCTGCATCCGGGCCGGCATGCACATCCACATGGACAAGCCGGCGGGCGAAGATTTCACACATTTCAAACGAATCATGGATGAGGCGGTCCGGCGGAAGCGTGTCGTGCAGATGGGCTACATGTTTCGTTACAACCCCGCCTTTCAACTGTGCTACCGCGCGGTGCGCGAAGGATGGCTGGGCGAGGTGTTCGCCATCGAAACGGCGATTGGCAAGGTGGTGGATGCGGCCTCGCGCAGGCAGTTGCTGCGTTATCCGGGAGGGGGCATGTTCGAGCTGGGCTGTCACGTGATTGATTCCGTGGTGAAGGTGCTCGGGCGTCCGCGGAAAGTGACGGCCTACAACCGCAGTTCATCGGCGTTGAACGATGGTTTTGCGGACAACCAACTGGCGGTGCTGGAGTATGCGAAGGCGACCGCCACGGTAAGGAGCGCGTTGATTGAGGTGGAAGGTGCTGCGAGGCGGCAGTTTGTGGTTTGCGGGGACCGCGGGACGTTCGATATCCGTCCGCTGGAGCCTGCAAAGGCGCGGCTGGCACTCGACCGCCCGGTGGGCGGCTACAAAAAGGGATACCAGGACATCGAATTCCCAAGGGCTGGCCGCTATGACGGGGAGTTTCAGGACCTCGCCGCCGTCATCAAGGGCGAAAAGGCATTCGATTGGAGTGCTG
>CAYQCZ010000441.1:2670-4096 GCA_964415955.1 uncultured Verrucomicrobiota bacterium
CACGATCTGGCCGTGCAGGAAACGGTGCTGCTGGCCAGCGGGCTGAAGGCCGGTGCAGTCCAATGAAGAAAACCGACGGCCGGGAGGGCGTGTTGCCATGCGCATGGACGACGCGCCTCGCGATCATTTGCCGACGTTGCAGCAGCATGGATGAGCTCGTGCAGTCCGTCTCGTCTGTTGACGGGGAGCTTGGTTCCCGGCGGCTGAGCCTGCCATTTTCAGACAGGCTCTCAGACAGGTGCTGACCACCGGTCAATCCGCGCAGGGATTGTGATCGACAGCACAAGCATCTGGTGCCATATGATGGCGGCAAACAAGGTGTCATAAGTTATGGGGAAACTTCGTGTCATTTCAGAGGGTCTTCAGAATCACGAGTTCAATGTGCCGCACGACGGCATTGTGCGCGTGGGAAGGGCTGATGACTGCGACTGGTGCATCCCGCATCCATCGATTTCAAGTCACCATTGCACGCTGGTCTTTTCACAGGGTGCTTTGCGTGTGCAGGACAATGGTTCGACCAATGGCACACAATTGGACGGACAACCTGTATCCGATGCAGAAGTCTCGCCCGGCCAGACATTGAAGTTTTGAGACGTTGAAGTTGTGTTTGAGGTTCCAGCAAAGCAGGGACTCTCGGTGGCTGGCGGGCTGAGGGTGCGCCAGCATGAGCCGCGACCAACCGCCGGGGCACAGGCGGCGGAAGAAGCCCCTTCGCAGCACCGGTTCCTCCCGGTGTCGGTTCAGCCTTCAACCGCAGACCTTGGACTTCCGGAGACTTTCTTTAAGAGCATCCCGGGGGCATTCAGCTATCCTGTCAAAGGGGACGCATGGCTGCTTCTCCTCCTGGGCACAATCTTTTTTGGGGTTCTCGATCTGGCACAGATGTTTTCAGGGATTGTCGGACTGGGAATTGGCGTTTTTGGCACCGGCTACCTTTATTCGTTTGTTCAAAGCATCATCATGGCCACAGGCATGGGGGACAAGCGCGGCCCGGAATGGCCCGATTTTTCGGAGTGGTGGGAGGACATTGTAATACCCGCATTCCAGTTCACATTTACGAATGTCGTGGTGTTCATGCCCGCGATGCTTTGTCTGGCTCTCGTTCCGGACGAGATGAAGCTCCTGGCGATTCCCCTCGCCGTTCTGGGAGTCATCTATCTGCCAATGGGGATGCTCGCGGTGTCCATACTGGATACCGTGTTCGCCCTGAATCCCATGCTCGTGGTGCCGTCGATTGTGAAGGTGGCCAAAGGTTATTCCATCGCCTGCGTGGCCTTGGGATTCATCGTGGGCGTTCAATTTGGGATCGATTACGCCGCCGAAGCCGTGATTCCGATACCGGTGGTTCCCGCACTCATCGGAGGAGCCATTTGGGGGGTGTAAAAATCTTTCTGTAAATTGTCTTTCTTCCACTTGGCACCACCCC
>CAYQCZ010000442.1:0-4094 GCA_964415955.1 uncultured Verrucomicrobiota bacterium
GATGAATTGAGCCCGGGCGTCATCAAGATCAACGGTCCGTTCCTCTACGTGCTCATGCCCATGCGCATGAGCTGATAGGGAACGCCCCCGACCGCTATGACTGGAAACCAGCGGATGGCCTCCTTGGCCGGGATCATTCTCCTGCTGGACCAGCTCACGAAATACATCGTCCTGCGCTACCTCGGTCGCGCGGATGAAGTCGTCGTCGTGGACGGCTTCTTCAAATTTGTCCATTGGACGAATACCGGTGCCGCGTGGAGCCTTTTTCATGGCAACAACGAGATGCTGGCCATCATCTCGCTCATCGCCTTGGCCGCGCTCTTCATCTACCGCCATCATTTCGAGGCGCACACCAAGCTGGGCCAGATCGCGCTCGGCCTGATGTTCGGCGGCATCATGGGCAATCTCGTGGACCGCATGCACCCCGAGCGTTATCACGTTATCGATTTCCTCTACTTCTTCGTCTACAAACGCGGCGGTGGTGAGGCCGGTTTCCCGGCCTTTAACATCGCCGACATGGCCATCTGCTCCGGCGTGGGCCTGCTGTTTCTGCTTTCGTGGCGGAGTGGATCGGAAGAAATCGCCAAGAGTTCAGACAAATAGTTTTTTCCGGCCGGCCGGCAATGTCCCTTCGCCGTTGCCTGCATAAATTTTCCTCGGCCCAGTTGCACTGTTCCAGTTCACGGCTATCATACCTCACTTATGCCTGATATCCGATGTGTCACTGCGTATGCGGCCTTGGGCCTGCTGTTGCTACCCGTCACCTCCCTGCAAGCCACGGAGGTGCAACACCAGTTCTCCACCGGGTTCTCGTACTCGGCTCCGGCGGATCTGTCCATCGGCACGGTGAACACCGGTGAGATGGATGCCTTCCATAGTGATTTCAGTTATCTCCTGCGCTTCAAGACCAGTGATACCTATGCGTGGGGAGCCGGTTTCGCTTGGGAACGCTCCGGCTTCGGCCTGCCGGCTGGCGTGCCGCTGCCGAACACGGTCAATGCCCTGACGCTGAAATTTCAGAACGACTGGCAGTTCGCCGACCAATGGAACTTGCGTATCGACGTGCGCCCCGGCCTTTTCAGCGATCTCCAAGATATCGATGGCGGCGACTTCAACGCCCCGCTGACCATTGGCCTGGCTTACTCCCAGAGCAAGACGCTGATGTGGGTGGCGGCGGCCAACGTGGATCTGCAACGGGACATCCCCATCATCGGTGGACTCGGCGTGCGCTGGCAATTCGCGGATGATTGGACGCTTTCCCTCCTGCTGCCCAAGCCCACCTTGGAATACCAAGTCAGCCCGGCGGCAACCGTCTATGTGGGCGGCGAACTCATGGGCGGTGCCTATCGCGTGGCAGAGGACCTCGGTACCCGTAGCGGCCGACCGAACCTCAATGATGAGATCGTGAGCTATCGCGAGATCCGGGTGGGTGGCGGCGTGCGCGCGCGGTTGGGGAAGAGCGTTACCGCTAACGTAGAAGGCGGCTGGGTCGTGGACCGCCGTTTCACCTATGAAGACGCGGACCTGCAGCTCAACGGAGATGGCGCGCTGTACTTCGGTCTTTCTCTTAATGCCCGCTTTTAATCCGACTGGCAGACACGATTGATTGACGGCAAAACGGCGCTGAAATGACGTCCATGGATTTTGACGGGAGTAAAAGTTCCCCTTTCCCGTCTTAAAGTTTGTGGTATTGGTTTCTGCATCGTTGTGAAGTCCTTAAGTCGTTTCCAGGGAAAAGGTCGCGCTTTGTCGTGGCTCTTGATGTCGTTTGGCCTGCTCATTTGGGCGGGTTCCGCCATGGCCCAAGTGCCTACTGGCATCACGTTTGAGCCTGCTTTTGGCAAACCCGGCACCAGCGTCAAGATCACCGGAGCCAATTTCTCCACCGCCAAATCCGTCACCTTCAATTCCGTCGCCGCCATCTTTTACATCGAGAGCGCTACCGTCATCCGCGCCACCGTGCCGGAAGGTGCCTTGTCCGGTCCCATCGGGGTGAATAATACCACCGGTGCCGGGGCCAGCAGTGGACAGTTTCAAGTGGCTCCCTTCCTGACCAAGCTCACCCCGGACCGCGGCTTGAGCGGGCACACCGTCGTCATCTCGGGCGAGAATCTGGTCAACACCACCAATGTCTCTTTCGGCGGTATTGCGGCATCATTCACGCCCATCAGCGCCAATCAGATATCGACCACGATTCCCGCCGGTGCCACCAATGCCCCCGTGACCGTGAAGACCACCGTGGGCAGTGCCACCACCACGAATGATTTTCTCATCACCGGCGAGCCGGTTATCCGTTCCTTCACTCCTACCGTCGCGTCCACTGGGCAGATCGTCATCATTGATGGCGGTGATTTCACCGGCGTCACGAATGTGTTCTTCAACGGGCAGGCGGCCTCCGGCTTCGCCATCACCGCGCAAAACCAGGTGCAGGCGCTGATCCCGTCCACCGCGACGACTGGTCCCATCACCGTCCACACCCCGGGCGGAGTGGCCACCAGTGCTACCAATCTCATCACCGGTGCCGGTCCCATCGTCACGGGCTTCAGTCCCACTGCCGGCCCGGTGAACAAGCAAGTCACCATCACTGGTACTGGCTTTGACAACAGCGTCCAGTCCGTCAGTGTCCAGTTTAACGGGACGCCTATCACGGCTGGCTTCGTTTCCGCCGATACCCAGATACAAACGTTTGTCCCCGCTGGTGCCACCACCGGCCCCATCAAAGTAACCAAGGGCACCAACGTTTTCATCACCACCAGCAACTTCATTGTCGGTGCGTTCCCCCTCATCTCCAGCGTCTCGCCAGAGATCGGTTCTGTGAACTCACAGGTCACCATCAATGGTGAAAACCTGAGCGCTGTGACCAGTGTCCGCTTTGGCAGTGTGCCCGCCCCTTTCCAAATCACTGCCGATACCCAGATTCAAGTGATCGCGGTTCCCGCCGGTGCCACCAACGATTTGATTTATCTGGCCACCAGCACCTTCACCAATGCCTCGCCCAAGGTATTCGTGGTAAACGGCACGGCCCCCACCATCGTGGATTTCCAGCCGCGGAACGGCGCCCCCGGTTCTCCAGTCACCTTGTATGGCTATAATTTCAATGGCACCACCGCTGTGCAATTGAACGGTCAGCCCGTGCAGAGTTTCCAGGTGACCTCCATCAGCGGTACCAACCAGCTCGCCGTCACGCTGCCGGCGAATGCCACGTCTGGCACCCTCTCCGTGACCACGGCCAACGGCACCGGTACCAGTACAAATATCTTTTACGTCTGGCCGCACATCAGCAGCTTCGGCCCCGTGAAAGCCACCGCCCTTTCCAGTCTCACCGTGACCGGCGTCAATTTCACCGCCACCAGTGAAGTCCGCATCGGTGATGTCCCGGCCACCTTCTTGCCCGTCACGGATAACACACGCCTCGGTTTCTTCGTGCCGGATGCAGCGATCACGGCCCCCATCACTATCCGCACGCCTGCTGGCCTCATCACCACCATCACGAATTTCGCCATGCTGCCCAAGCTGGACACCCTCACGCCCGATCGCGGGCGCGTGGGGGATAGTGTCATCCTCGGCGGCTCCGGCTTCTTCAATGTCACCAGCGTGAAGTTCAACGGCATCTCCGCGTCCTTCACGAATGACTCCGTGAACCGCATCACGGCCACCGTTCCCAACGGTGTCACTTCAGGCCCGGTCACGGTGGTCACCGGTGAAGGCACCACCGTTTCCGCCGGCACCTTTTACATCTTTCCCACCATCACGGATTTCACCCCCAAGTCCGGTCCCTACGGCACCACGGTGGTTTTCACCGGTATCAATTTCTCGGACGTCACCAACCTGACGTTCTCTGCGGTGAACATGAGTTTCACCTTGGATTCACCCACCCAGATCACCGCCACCATCCCGGTCGCCACCTCCGGGTTTCTGCGGTTCTTTAATCCCGCCGGCATCACTGTTCTGGATGACCTCTTTACCGTGGAGCCGAAGGTCGAGAGCTTCTTCACCAGCGACGGCAAGCTGGTCATGCAATGGCCCATCGATGCTCCGATCTTCCGCGTGGAATCGACGCCCTCCCTCACCCCGCCCATCGTCTGGACCGATGA
>CAYQCZ010000443.1:0-4074 GCA_964415955.1 uncultured Verrucomicrobiota bacterium
CCGGGCCCGGCTTGGGCTCGGACTGCTTCCGGTGCACCAGCAGCGGATCAAGGCAGAAGGGCAAGGCCACGGTTGCCAGCGGACGTGTCCAACTGCGGCGCATGGCATCCGCCACCGCCACACGCATGCTGGAGGCCTCGCTGAGTTCCCGCTGCTCGAGATTGGCGAGGAATTTCTCCAGGTCATCGATGGTGACACGCCCACCGGCGCCGCTGCCCGCAAGTCCTGCCAGATCGGCGGCATGAAGGCCAAGCTCCTGCATGCGCGCCTTCATGCGGGGCGACATGTAGGTGGCCCCGGCAATGTGTGCGGGAACAGGCAGGCTGCGCACCGTGGGCTGAACACGGGCGTCTCCAGCAGCGGACGGACGGGGGTGGCCCGGCTGGCCTTCCGAAGCCGTGGCAACACCGGGTGAAACCGAACTCGGAGCATCAAGCCCCAGGCGCGCCACATCCGCATCACTGGCATCGACGTATCCGAGCACGGCCCCGACGGCGTAGCTTTCCCCCGCCTTGCCGGTCCATTCGCCAACCACACCGGGACAGGGTGACGTCACCGTCATGGTGGCCTTGCTGGTTTCCACTTCGATCACGTCCTCATCGGCCCGGACCTCCGCTCCTGTCGGAACAAGAAGCTGAAGGATCGTGGCTTCAGCGATCGATTCGCCCAGTTGGGGCATGATGATGGGAACGCGTGGCATGGACGATGAATTATGAGTTGTGAAAATTGAAGGCTGCCATCTCTCACATGCCAATCAGACTGCGTGAGGCCTCGGCAATGCTTCGTGCCGTGGGCCGGTGATAGGACCAGAGATTGGGATGATAGGGAATGGGTGTGTCCTTGGCGTTCAGCCGTTGCGGCGGCGCATCCAGGAGGCCGAAACCCTCCGTCGCCACGCGGGCAATGACCTCCGCCGTGACACCGCCCCATGGCCAGGCCTCGCCCACGCACAGCAGTCGTCCGGTGCGCGCCACGGAGGCAACGACCGTGTCAGTGTCAAGCGGCTTGACCGTGCGCAAATCCACCACTTCAACCTGGTAGCCATCCAGCGCAAGCTCATCCGCGGCCACAAGCGCCTCGTGAAGCATGGCGCTGTAGGCCACCAGCGTCATGTCGCGGCCGGCCCGGGCAATGCGGGCCTTGCCAACGGGCAGCGCCTCCGATGGCAGCGCCTCCGTCTTCAGATGGTAATACAGGTATTTGTGCTCACAAAAAATGACCGGGTCATCGAGGGCCACGGCCTCCAGCAGCATGCTGTAGGCATCATCCACCGTGGCCGGCGTCATCACCACAAGCCCCGGAAAATGCGCGTAAATGGTCTCCAGACTCTGACTGTGGAAAGGGCCGCTGCCGGAGGTGCCGCCGCAGGGCAGGCGGATGGTGATGGGACAAGGCACGCCCGTGCGCCAGTGCAACGCACCGGCCTGGTTCACGATCTGGTTGAAACCGACCGTCGAGAAATCAGCGAACTGCATTTCGATGATCGGTCTCATGCCTTCAATGGCCGCGCCCACGGCGCTGCCCACGATGGCGTCCTCACTGATGGGGGCATTCAACACGCGCCCGGGAAAGCGCTCGGCAAGGCCCTTCGTGGCTTTGAAGGCCCCGCCAAAGGCCGCGATGTCCTGTCCATACACATAGACACGATCATCCTCCTCCAAGGCACGGGCCTGGGCTTCACGAATGGCGTCGAGATAGGTGATGCTCATGGTGATTCAGACGCCGGGCAGCCTTGGATAACTGTCCGCAAGATGCTTCGAGGCCAGCGCGCACCAGTTCTGACGGTAAGGATCGGGCTGTGGTTCGCGTTGCACGGTGGCCACCGCATGCTCCACCTCCGCCAGCGCCTCGGATCGCAGTGCGGCCAGTTGGGCGGCATCCGCCAGCCCGCCGGATTGAAGCTGTTGCTCGGCCACGGCGAGGCAATCGCGCCCGCGCTGACCGCGCCTCATGGCGTCGGTGATGTAGGAGGCGTCGTCATGTTCGCCATGGCCACACAGGCGCAGGAGACGGGCGATGACAAGCTGCGGTCCGCCCCCGGATCTGGCGGCGTCCACCGCACCGCCCACGCCCCGCAGGCAGTCTGCCAGTTCGGTTCCTTCCACAGAATGCGCCTGGACGCCGTAACCTGCCGCCTTGTCCTCCAAAACCTTGCAGGCGAATTGTTCCGAGCTGGGTGTGGAATAGGCGAACTGATTGTCCGCCACCACCAGCACGAGGGGAAGCCTCTCCACGGCGGCCTGGTTCAATGCCTCGTGAAAGGAGCCTGTGGAGGTCGCCCCCTCACCGATGCAGGCGGCCCCCACCATGCCCTGGATTCCCTTCATGCGCCGGGCCATCAACATGCCGTTGACGACGGAGATCATGGCCCCGAGATGGCTGATCATCGGCAGGAGCCCTTCGCGAGGCCTGCCGCGATGCACGTTGCCGTCGCGACCGCGCATCGGCCCCAAGGGGGAACCCAGACACGTGCGCACGGCATCGAGCACCGTCTCACCGAAGGCCAGCCGGCCTGCCCCATCCCGGATCAACGGGGCAAACACGTCACCCCGTTTCAAAAGTGTTCCCACGGCGGCACTCAGAGCCTCCTGGCCGCGCCCCAGAAAAACACCCCCGTGTATTTTGCCACCGCGATACAAACTGGCCAGCTTGTCGTCCAGCACGCGCGCCAGCAGCATCCAACGGTAGGCGCGCAAAAAGGGGTCCGCCGCCGCATGGGTGTCACGGACGAACGTGGGTGATGCTGCTGCCGAAATCATGCGCGGCATCAGTATGAGTTTTTCACAGACTGGCGCAATCCTGATTGCATGAGCGATCCGCTTTTGTCGTCAGCGCGGCGGGAAATGGTGGGCACTGAGAGATTCGAACTCCCGACCGTCTCCGTGTAAAGGAGCTGCGCTACCGCTGCGCCAAGCGCCCGACCGCAGGAGTCTCTACAGCAGAGAACCGTCCACCGCAACGAGGATTCTCCGCAGCGGCCCTTCTGGCGGGCCTCAGACCTCTCCACAAAACCCCTGCTGTCGCAATGACTCGAACAACACCAGCGCGACGCAATTGGACAGATTGAGCGAACGCGCCTCACGGTTGAACATGGGAATGCGAATCCATTGCCCGGCATGCGCCTCCAGCAATGATGACGGCAGCCCGGCAGTCTCACGGCCGAACACCAGATAGTCGTCCGGCCCGTAGCAAACCTCATTGTAGCGGCGCACCCCGCCCGATTCGACAAACCAAAGCCGGGCCCGGTCGGGAATGCCGGCCGTGAAGGCGCGCCAGTCCGTCCACCGATGCCATGTCACATGATGCCAGTAATCCATGCCGGCACGTTTGAGGGCTGCATCGTCCAGCTTGAAGCCAAAAGGCTCGATCAGATGAAGCGTCGTCCGTGTCGCAGCACACAGCCGCGCCACATTGCCCGTGTTGGGGGGGATTTCAGGTTCGACCAAGACGACGTGCATGACGGTGCAGGTTATCAGATATCGGCGGGCGGCCGTGGTGATGAACCGGGGCTGCGCTTTTTGTAAAAGACCTTCCACAAAACCAGTCCGTGGGCCGGAGCGGTGGCCCCCGCCATGCGTCGGTCGCGATGCCTGAGGATTTGCTTGATCTCACCGGGGGGGATTTTGCCCTCGCCCACCTGCGCGAGAGTCCCGGCAATGCCACGGCACATGCGGTAGAGAAATCCGTCTCCCTGGATGATGATGGTGAGCATCGGCCCCTCCCTTTTGATGCTGCAACGGTGAAGCGTGCGCACCGTGGATTCCGTGTCGTAATTCGGATTCACGCGGAAGGAGCGGAAGTCATGCTTTCCGACGAAGTGTGCAGCGGCCTCGCGCATCAACCGCACATCCAGCCTGCGTTTCACGTGCCAGGCGCGGCTGCGCAACAGCGGGTTCATGGCCGGATGGTTCCAGATGAAATAGCGGTATTCCTTCCCCGATGCGTCAAACCGCGCGTGGAAGGAGCGCCCCACCCGCTTGACCGCCATGATGCGCACGTCCTCCGGCAGATGTGCATTGATGGCGAGGATCATCTTGCGAAGCGGCTCCCTCCATGAACCTGCGGGAATGTCGA
>CAYQCZ010000444.1:0-4045 GCA_964415955.1 uncultured Verrucomicrobiota bacterium
CTTGTCAGCGAATCGGGCGGCTGGCATCCCGCGACCGCCGAAATGATGTTCGTCCCGCTGACGTGGATCGGAATGCTGCTGCTGCCCTGGGCTGGCCTCGTTCTGCGGACAGCCACGCGAGCATCTGGCTCCGCACTGCCCTTCCGCCCCACGCCCGCGGGCATCGCCGGGTTCGTTCTTGGAATCAGCCTGCTGGTTGCTGGCCTTGCCCTGCCGGCGCTGTTTTTCGTGAAGCAATCCCGTGTGGACGCCGCGCGTGGCAAGGCGCATGTCCGACAGGTGACGGAAACGCAGAAGGCGTGGACCGCCGCGACGCAGAAACGCTTCGAGGCGCAGACGTCCCTGAGCCGTTGGCAGGCGGACACAAGTTTGTTGCGTGACCCGGCGGAGATTGCCGCGCGTCAGACAGAGGAAAAACGCTTGCAGGCCGCTTTGGAGCGGGCCGAGGCCACCGTGCAACACTTCGAAAGCCGCCTGAAAAATTTGGAAAAGGGCCCTGCGGACTGGGAGCTGGCCTGGCGGAACAGTGTCGCCCCGCTCCTGCTCATCAGCCTGGCGCTCGCGCTGGCCGGTGCCGGTCTCTTCTCATGGTCGCGGAGCGGCAAACCAGATCGCCACTCCAATGACGAAGCATCGAGCCCTTGGCCGGGCCGTGCGCGCAAATGGGCGCGCTCTGTCGTTGTCGCGATCGTCATCGGGCTGGTGTTGCGGACATGGGTCACCGCAATCTATGTCATTCGCAACGCTTCGCTTGCGCCGGAACTTCCCGCCCACAGCCACGTGCTCGTGTGGAAGCTGGCGCGCAACTTCGCCCCCGGCGACCTGGTGGTCTATGAGCATGAGGGCTCAAGCTACGCCGGCCGTGTCACGGGCAACGATGCGGATACGGTCCACGTCAACCGCAACGGCATTCCCGATTTCCGCGTCGAGCGTGGAATCATCGCCGGCAAGGTGATCACAGTTTTGTGGCGCGGGTCTGCCACAAGCCCTGAGATCAACCACGTGGAGGTCAGCAACGAGCAGGCGGTCATCCATGCGCGTGGCTCCGACGATCTGGGCATGTTCATCCTGTTCGGCGCGGAGGGCAATCGCTGGACACCAAAGTCCCGCGATCTGGAAGCGATGTTCGACGTCACGATGAAGAAGGGATGGTTCGAGCAAGGCGTCCGCTGGATCATCAAGACCCGGCGGGGCACCCATTGGAAATATCAACTCGACCGCCCAGAGGGGACGATCACCGGCAAGGTGGTTTTCGGCGTGAGCAAGCTGCAGCGCGGAGTGGACGGAGCCTATGTGATTGGGGAGTTCCGGCCTGAGCACGGCGAGCCAATGCCAATTGCGGTGCGGCTTGACAGAGCCGTGTCTGCGGTCGGCCAACCCGACGCAACGCCACCGGCCCCGATTGTTGTCAAGCCGGACGGACGAATTCCGGCAGCTCCTTGAGGCAGCACCCCGCTGGATTCCGCCTTGCAACCGGTTCTATGATCATCGCATGAACACACCTGCCCTGTTCGACGTCAGCGAGGCTCATCAGTGGTTTTCCGCCGAGTTTTTCAACCGTGTCTGGACATCTGCTGGAGAATCGTGATCGCACGCATGAGGAGGACGAGCGGATGCTTTGTCTGGGTTTCATTCAGAGCTTCATGAATCTTGAGCAACCAACGCCCTGGCCTGCTTCACCACCCCTTCGGCAGGTCGGACAATGTTTCCTTCAGGATGGTGCGGATGGAATTCTTCTCAACCGCTGGCAGGTAGGCGTAGGCGGGATCGGGCCTGCGCGTGTCCAGCGCGGCGGCCAGCCGGGTGTAAACGCGCTGCTTCATTTCCGGCGGCATGCCTTGGAACACGCTGCTGTAGATCATGTAACTGCACCGGTGCTTGAACAACCGGGTGCGCAGGTCGAAGTCCTTCAGCGACGCTCCATTGGATGCCTTGCGTCCTGTTGAAAGGAAATCGCGTTTGAATGCGGCGTCCCCGGTCACCGGCGAGGGCAGGGCCGCTTCATCGGCGAAGAGGAGGTAACGGACAAGCTGCGCGGCCTGGTTGTCGAGTTCCTTTGCGGCATCCGTTGTCAATTTGCCGCCGCCATGGTGAAGCGCGGTGCGCGTCCGATACGTCGCCTCCAGCGCGCGGTTCACAAAACCCGACTGATGTTCCATCACAAGCTGCGGCAGAATGTCGCTGCCGGGCAGGGGATAACGCGCGGTGTTGTAGAGCGTGCCGGGTGTCACGGGGTAGCGCGTGATGTTGCCCTGGTAAAGCCTGCCGGTGATGTTGCCGTAATGGTTGGTGAAGGCGCCTGCGCCGGTGACATACCAGCCGCCGAAGCGCTCCTCCAGCGGCACTTCATGGCCGAGTTGTTCCACGCGCAGCGACTTGAGCGTGCCGCCGTTGGGACCGGGTATGACCGATTTCAAGGTGATGCCCGGCACGTGCCGTGTGTCCGCCGAGGCGTGGCAGTTCATGCATCGCGTCGCGCGCTCCACACGCACCGGAGCTTCGCCACGCGGGATGTCAAAGATGTAAAAGATGCCGCCCACTTCGGGGTCCAGTGAGACGATCTCGATGCGCCCGCCCGGGATGTAGCCGAGATAGACGTCCTCGTTGAAAAAGAGGGCGCGCGGGTTGCTGGGCTTGATGAGGCTCAATTGCAGGCTAGTGGTGGAGAACAGGAGCATTTGCGAACTGGCCGGAATCTCCAGCGCCTTGAGCAGGCTCAGCAGAAAAGCCTTTTCGCCGGACCGGTCCACCTCGATCCGTCCCTCCTCGAAATCCTTTTTCATGCGGGTGAAGGGATCGCGCAAGGCCCGGTCCCAGTAGGCGTGCGGCGGCTTGTCGAAGTCCTGATACGTCAGCGGCTCGGAACCGCTGGCGATGGACGCCAGAGCAAGGATAATGACAGCGGGCCGGAAAATCATGCGATGTATCGTAGCCTCAGCCGGTCAGGGCAACAAGCCCGGCTCAATGGTAAGTGTGAGCGTATCTACCGGAGTGCGGCCATCCTTGGCCGCAGCAATATGGTTTGGGCAGGCAGCCAAAGGATCCTGGCTCACATGCCTGCGTCCAGAAAGGGTGCTCTCCGTAACGTATGATCAAGACATCTGCCCATCAAGGCAGACGCCTCACTGCGCTGCGGCGAGCTTCTTGCGCGTGGCAGGCCAGGCAGGATTGGGCTTGGCCTCCCAGACGCGCAGATTGCGGAAGGATGCGGTTTCGCCAGAAACGGTGAAACCGAAATTCGCCTTGTCCGTCGCGATCAACGCGTGCGCTCCGGCGACGACCTTTCCGTTGATGTGCGCGACCATGTCCTCCCCGTGGATTTCCAGCACGACCGTGTGCCATTCGCCTGATTTGAGCGGGCTGCCGGACTTGCCAAACACCTGTGCCTTATCCGGTCCCTGATGATCGTGATCGTCCTTCTGCGCGGTGAAACCGGCCGGGCTGATCAACACGCGGCAGACATGTTCCTTGGCGTCGTTGATGCTGAGCGTGGTCTGGCGGCAACCATCGAGCTTCACATCATACTGGATGATCACGTCCTTGAAATTGAGCGGATAACGGGCGACCGCGCCGTGATTGTCCGCCTTCTGTTCCGCACCCACGAGCACGCCGTCCTTGAACTCCCATTTGCCCACCTGCATGCGCCAGCCTTCGCCCCAGGGCTGTCCTTTTTGCGGACGCGCGGCGGGCTTGACCGGCTTGGAGAAATCCTCGCTGAGCAACAATTTGCCGCGCTCGGTGAGCAGGGTGGCGGGTTGTTTGTCGGCGGCATGTGCAGTGAGGATGGCTGCACAGGTGAACAGGGGAAGTAACAGGGATGTTTTCATGTGTTGGTAACGAGGTCACAGGCGCACTTGAGGGGCTGTGAGTTACGGCTGAATCTACCTGTCGATAAATCCAAGTGTGATTCTATTTGGGTGAGGCATGGAATGCCCGTTGCAGGTGGGGCACGCAGTCCCTTGCGCGCCGTTTTCTGGCAGGGATGAGCAATGCAAGTCCGGACGAACGGAGGTGGCATTGGTCGCGCTGCGACCGATGTTGCCTC
>CAYQCZ010000445.1:0-3782 GCA_964415955.1 uncultured Verrucomicrobiota bacterium
GACACCGCCTTCGGCGACTATGCCGCCGAGGACAAGTTGCTGGCCGGCATGGACCAGTTCGGACAGAAGGCCTACGAGATGATGCGCAATGAAAAATCCAGGGAAGCATTTGACCTGCGGAAGGAGTCGGAGAGCATCGCCGCCATGTTCGGCAAGGATTCCTTCTCCCAGAGCTGCCTGCTGGCCACCCGCCTGGTGGAATCCGGCGTGCGGTTTGTCACGGTGAACCTTGGCGGCTGGGACACTCATCAAAACAACTGGGCCAGCCTCAAGGACAAGCTCTGCCCCCAGCTCGATGCCGGGTTGTCCGGTCTTTTCAATGCACTCGCGGCCAAGGGCATGCTCGATTCCACAGCCGTGTTTGTGACCGGCGAATTCGGCCGCACACCCAAGATCAACCAGCGTGGCGGACGCGACCATTATCCCCGCGCCATGTTCTGTCTCCTGGGCGGTGGCGGCATGCAGGGCGGACGCGTCATCGGCGAATCCGACGCCAGGGGTGAAGGCCCGAAGGACAAGGCCATCACGCCCGACGATGTGGCCGCCACCTTCTACCACACGCTGGGCATTGATCATCGCAAGGAATACCACACACCCAGCGGACGTCCCGTGATGATTGTGCGCAATGGCACGCCGTTGAAGGAACTCTTCGCCTGAGCCTCTTGGTGCAGGCGATCATGTAGAACCAAGGCTGCGGGCGGTCGCGGCCTTTGGCTTGGGATCATCCCCTCATCCGTCTGCACCCAGCCGGGCCGGATTTTTACTCCTTGGAAACGAGGGGCATCCAATTACCATGCGTCCTGCCAGCCGGGCTGGGACGAATAGAAATCCGTCCATCCGCGTCCGAATCCGGCTTTAAGGGTCACACATGGTGATGAATTCAAACAGCATGGAACAATCCAGGCAGCCCAAGCGCGTGGTCCTGCTTTATCAGCGGGATGCCCTGCCGGACCAGGAGATAGCGTCGCGGCTTGAGCAACGGCTGAAACAGGCGGGGCATGACGCCTTCATGGATCGCAGCATCGAGGTCGGCGTGGACTGGGCAAGGGAGATCGAACGCCGCATCAGCGAAGCGGACGCCGTCGTGCCATTGCTCTCCGAGGCCTCCATTCACAGCGAAATCCTCGGCTTCGAGGTGGAACGCGCGCATGAAACGGCGCAGATGAACCAGGGGCGTCCCCAAGTGCTGCCGGTGCGTGTGAAATACACCGGTCCCCTGCCCGGGCCCATGGCGGGGATTTTGGAAACGCTGGAGTATCTGCCATGGGATGGGGAGCAGGACGATGAAGGCCTCGCCACGGAGCTGATTTATGGAATCGATCGGATTGCTCCAATGCCCCAGGGAACAGGACTTCCGGCCAGGGGGCTGCGCCTCACGCCAAAGGCGGCCCCGCCCGCGCCCGCACCCCCGCCTGCAACCGTCGAGGTGAAACCCCGCCCACCCGCCGCACTGGAGGCCATCGGCGGTGCCGTGCCGCTGGATTCGGAGTTTTACATTCCACGTCCTGCGGACGGGGAGTTGCAGGAGGCCATCGGCCGTTTCGAAAGCATCATTCTCATCAAGGGCGCCCGGCAGATGGGCAAGACGTCGATGCTGGCCCGGGGCCTGGCCTACGGTCGTGAGCGCGTGGCGCGCACGGCATTTCTCGACTTTCAGAAGCTCAACGCCCGCAGCCTGGAAAACGTCAACACGCTGTATCTCACCATGGCGGAGTCATTGGCAGACCAGCTGGATCTTGACGTGCTGCCCTCGGATGTCTGGGACGAGCGCCGCAGCGCGAACGTGAACTTCGAACGTTTCCTGCGCCGCCATGTGCTGGCCAACACCAGCCGTCCCCTGGTCTGGGCGCTTGATGAAGCAGACCGGCTGTTCAGCTATTCCTACGCAAGCGAGGTCTTCGGGCTGTTCCGCTCCTGGCACAACGAAAGGGCGCTGGATCCCTCCGGTCCCTGGAGCGCATTGACCATGGTCATCTCCTACGCCACCGAGGCGCACCTGTTCATCACGGACATGAACCAGTCTCCGTTCAATGTCGGCGTGCGTCTCACACTTGAGGACTTCACTCCCATGCAGGTGGCCGAGCTGAACCGTCGCTACCGCAGTCCGTTGAGGACGCATGACGATCAGAACCGCTTCGTGCGACTGCTCGGCGGTCATCCCTACCTCGTCCGGCGCGCCCTGCACGAAATGGCCGTGCACGACCTGTCACTGGATGCACTCGAGATGCGGGCCGAGGATGATGAGGGCATTTTTGGAGATCATCTGAGGCGCATTCTGGTGCTGCTGGCACGCGATGAGGAACTGACCGAAATCGTGCGGATGATCCTTCAAGGCGAGCCCTGCCCCACGCCTGAGAGCTTTTACCGCCTGCGCAGCGCCGGAGTGATGCACGGAACCTCCCAGGGCGATGTCCGCCCGCGCTGCCGCCTCTACGCCAATTATCTGAAACGGCACCTGCTTTGATGGCCGGCCATGACCTGTCGTTGACCACAGCACCACGGGACACATGTCCGGCGGGCGGCCGGGCCGCATTGAAAGATTCTCGACGGTCATGAAATCACAGGACGTGTATTACTACGTCACGGGGGGCACCCTGCGACCGGACGCGCCGTCCTATGTCGAGCGCCGGGCGGATGCCGAACTCGCCGACAGCCTGCTGGGGGGGGAATTCTGCTATGTCCTCACCTCACGCCAGATGGGAAAATCCTCGCTGATGGTGCGCACGGTGCGGAGGTTCCGGGAGCAGGGATTGGCCGTGGCCGTGCTCGACCTTACAGCCATCGGCCAGAACCTCACCGTCGAACAATGGTATGAGGGACTGGCCGAGCGCCTTGGCCAGCAACTGGCGCTCGACACGGAAATCGAGGACTACTGGCTGGATCACCCGCGATTGAGCCCTGTGCAGCGCTTCTTCGGCGCCGTTCGCGATGTGGCCATGGCCAAACGGCAGGGCCGCCTCGTCATTTTTGTCGATGAGATCGATTCCGTGCGGAGCCTGCCGTTTTCGACCGACGAGTTTTTCGCCGCCATCCGGGAAACCTACAACCGCCGTGCGGTGGACGCGGAACTCAACCGGCTCACATTCTGTCTCCTCGGTGTCGCCACCCCGGCCGATCTCATACGGGACACCCGCACCACGCCGTTCAACATCGGCAGGCGCATCGAACTCACCGACTTCAGCAAAGACGAAGCCCGGGCGCTTGCGCGCGGCCTGAGGGAAAGCCGCAGCCCCGGGCAGGCCGCGGAAATCCTTGATCGCATACTTTACTGGACACACGGGCACCCCTACCTGACCCAGCGTCTGTGCAAGGCCGTGGCGGAAAACCCCGCAGTGACGGACAAACGGGGCGTGGACACCCTGTGTGATGATCTGTTCCTGTCCGAGCGCGCCCGCGAGCGGGATGACAACCTTGTCTTTGTGCGCGACCGGATTCTCCGTTCAGAGGCGGACCGTGTCAGTCTGCTGGATTTATATCTCCGGGTCTGGCAGCGGCGGCGGGTGCCGGATGACCCGGGAAACACCATGGCGGGGATTCTGCGCCTGGCAGGCATTGTGCGTTGTGAGAAGGGGCTGCTCGTGGTGCGCATGCGGATTTATGAACGCGTGTTCGACAGGAAGTGGGTGCAGTCCCAGATGCCGGATGCCGAACTGCGCCGCCAGAAGGAGGCGTATCACAGCGGCATTTTGAGAACGGCCGCCGTGGCCCTGTTGTTGATTGTCATCATCGGCAGCCTGGCGCGCTACGGCTTCGAGCAGGCGGAACAGGCCCGTTTCAGCGAG
>CAYQCZ010000445.1:3792-4035 GCA_964415955.1 uncultured Verrucomicrobiota bacterium
GCAAACTTCGAACACCAGCGCTCCGAGCAGGCACGTGTGCAGATGGCCGCCATGCTTGAGCAGATGGAGGTGCGCCAGGCGGAAGACCTCTTCCGCAGCCAGCGTCCCGGAACGGCCCTGGCCTACCTCGCCCACGCCATCCGCGGCAATCCATCCAACCGCGTCGCCGTCACCCGCCTGGTCACCGCCCTGAGCCAGCGGAATTTTGCGCTGCCACTGCTGGAAAACATGCGGCTTGAAATC